>CAYSMQ010000582.1:0-2683 GCA_964432035.1 uncultured Ardenticatenaceae bacterium | reverse complement strand
TCGTCTCTGCCAGTATCTTATAGTATTTATAAGACCCCTTTTCTGTCTCCCACCCCGGCACATTTTGTCCGACACCCTCATCCGTGTGAGGAACGTTTTGTCCGTTACCTTCTGAAGTGTTCGGAACTATCTGTCCGCGACCCTCTGTCGTGTGACCCTCTTTATGTCCGTCACCCCCTTTAGTGTGGGGAACGATTTGTCCGCCTCCTGTTTGTTCTGTGGGGAACTTTTTGTCCTCCACCCCAATTGGGGCCTGCCCGTTGGCCAGTAATGTCTGGCGGTAGTCGACCAGATCTTCGGCCGTAAGCGGCGTGCGCAGGTTTAGCCGGTACGTGGTTAGTACCTTCTGGTTCGACTGTTTGACGGCCGAAAGGACGTCCACAAATTGGGCCCCGCCCTGCTCCTCGGCGGTAAACTCGTCTAATTTGGCAAACCAGCGGCGCAAGGTACGCGAGCTGACCTGAAAGATGTCTTCCAGCCGCCCGCTTTCCAGCGCCACCTCGTCGCGCACTTCGCCGCTGTCTTCGTTGAGGTAGCAGAGGCTTCGCAGGTAGCTGAGCAAAAGGGCCGGCCCCGGCCCAAGCAAGGGCACCCAACGGCGGCGGAAATATTGCGTTTCGAAATGGGCCAGCTCGGGCGCGACCAGATGGGTGTGCAGGGCGTCGGCCGCCTCGCGCCATGCTTTATCGTCACGCACCGTGGGGAAAACATGGGCGACGACGTCTTCTACCGCCAGGAGATCGGGCGCTTCGGCCGGAACAGGCGCTACGCTAGATGCGCGCAGATCGCTCTGCGGCCGACCGGCGGCTTCTTGCAGCAGGGCGCGCACGCTCTCGGCGGTGATTTGCGGTGGGCAGTGGCGTCTCAGCCAGAAAGCTAACGCGTTGGCGTCGCCGTGCGTGAGCGGATCGTCGAGGCGAATGTTGTACCGTGTTTGAGACTGGCGCGTGACGCCGTCAACGCGCCGGTAGTAGGGATCCTTCGTTTTTTGTAGAAAGGCGCTGATGTTGCCCTCGCCGTTACAAATGGCCTTCTTGATGGTGCGCCGGAAGACTTTGACGTGCAACCCGGCGGCCTCGGCCAACGTGCGATCGTAGGCGCGGAACCAGGGGCGGCGCTCGTTAAAGTAGCTGAGCTGGCGCGCGCCGATGACCAGCCAGACCTCGCTGGCTGAGAGATATGGCGTCCAGCGGCGCAGGAAGTATTTTGTGATCTTCCACACGCGCTCGGGCCGCACAATCTCGTTATAAGGTTGGGTGTAGACCCCTGAGATCAGGGCCGGCTGCCCGTCAGTCATAAGTTACTCTAGAATTAGCGCTATTGACACGTCCGGTCCATCTGCTATACTAAAAATAGAAACCGTGCGGGAGATACATTCTCCCCCTCCCCATTTAAGGGGCGTCCCACCAGGGGGCGTGCAACTGGAAGTGTTGGCGCACTATCAGTCGCAAGAGATACGGTTTATGATTCTGTGCAAGTCGTTGTAGCAAATAGCGCTGGTGGTGACGCACCGGCGTTTTTGCTTTTAATTATCCTTTTGTAGCCTGCGCTCTAGCATCGTCTTCGCGCTAAAGCGTTTGCTACGACCCTCACTCGAGAAGCCGTGACAGCCGGGCCAGATCATCGTCAATTTCCTCCAGATCCGGCAATTTACTCCATACAGCTTTCCAATTATCTCCTGAAACGCCGCCATTGCTGAGACCGCGGGCAAACGAGACCGCGTCCTCTGTCCAGCCACCGGCGGCAAAGCCCACGTAGGACACCGACCACTTGCCGCGCTGGGGCACGATGGAAGATGTCTTGCTCACCAGTTCCTGCAACGCGCCCATGTCGGCCGGTTCATCCTGCCACAAACAGGTGCCCAGTATCAGATGACGGTTGTCGCGGTCGATGCCGGCGACGTCCACCGACGTCGAGCGTGTCCAGGCGGCGCCGACATCCTGTATAGTCATGGGCAGCTCGCCGTTGGCGCTGGTACGCATGAGCCACTCGCAACAAAGTTCCTGCCAGGTGTTCTCTTCGATAAAGGAGGGCATCGTCTGGCGGATGTTGTCCAGCGCCTGCTTCTGTCCACCGATGGCCAGCTGTGTCTTCTGGGCCGACAGGAAGTGGTAGTAGAAACGCAAGTAGGGATCGGTGACGTAATAGCGGCTGCGGCGCGACTTGGCCGATTCCGTGACGGGAATACGGCGCTCTACAAAGCCGGTATCACGCAAAATGCTAAGATAGCGGGAAACGTGTCCCTTGGGCAGGCCCGTGCGGTTACAGATGCGCGCGCTGGTGCGATCGCCGCGGGCGATGGCCTGCATGATGCCCACGTAGTTGTAAGGATCGGTGATGAAGTCCTGTAACAACCACAGCGGCTCTTCCTGCATGAACGAGTTCGGCGTGAGCACCTGCTCCTGTACGTTTTCCAACACCGCCAACGTGGGATCGAGCCGTTCCCAGTAGGCGGGGACGCCGCCGAAGACGGCATACACCTGCACCCGCTCGCGCGCCGAATAATTAGGAAAGAATTCGCGCGTGACGCCATAAGGTAGCGGCGGGAGCTTGAGGTGCGAGGTGGCCCGCCCGTACAGAGGCGCTTTGTAAGAGAGCACCTTCTTCTGCATAAGGCCCATTTGCGAACCTGAGAGGGTCAGCATCAGGTTGGAGTTCTTCAACCAGTGGTCCCACGCTTTCT
>CAYSMQ010000581.1:0-2688 GCA_964432035.1 uncultured Ardenticatenaceae bacterium | reverse complement strand
CCCCATTCTCTGTCAGGATCCGCACCGCTTACTCCTCCCAGCATTGCGTTTATGTAATTATCTCGAGCATTATAAAACTTTTCTGGCGCCAAAGTCAAATTCCAACGTGAGTGCGTTTCGTCAGAGTAGCAGCTTATGCTACAGTTACTCCGTGCTTCCAGTCTAATAAAACAGTCCCAAGAGGTCGCATTGCCGGCGACAGGTTCAATCGTTGTGCTCGATACCGGGAGGGTATATGTTGCACGCTATAAGGTCGGAGAAATTGAAATTTAGTCTGGGCGCCTCTCTTCTGCTAAACGTCGTACTTTCATTGGTCTTGCTTCGCGCCTTGAATGCACAGGCGGAAACGGCGGAGCCAGGAATCAGGGAAGTCGCCGTTGTGGTGACGGCCACTAGCGAGCCAACAACGGAAGAGGAGCTCCCAGAACCGTCGCCGACGCCAACGGCAATGGAGACCGAGTCTGCGGCTCCCTCGCCGATACCGGCAACGGCGACGAGTAGCCCGACGGAAACGCCCCTACCAACGGCGACGGCGACACCGGTACTAACCGCCACGCCTTCGCCGACGCCAACGGCAACCGCGACGCCGTTGCCCCAACCGAGCCCCTTCTGGCTTGGTTACGTCAATCATTTTCGAGAGCAAGGCGGGCTGCCGCCGGTTACCGAAGATACAAATTGGTCGCTTGGCAGTGAAGCGCATAGCCGCTACATGGTTAAGACCGATGTCATCAGCCACTCACAGGATGACAGCAGTCCCTGGTACTCGCAGGCCGGTCTTGCTGCGGCGCAGAACGGAAACGTTGCCGCCACGAGTTGGTCCGAGGCGCCGCCGGAATGGGCAATTGATTATTGGATCTCAGCGCCCTTCCACGCGGTTCCTATGCTCGATCCACAGCTGCAGGCCGCCGGCTTCGGTTGGTACAGAGAGCAAGATGGCGGTGTTGTCTTTGCTGCCAACATGGACATCTTGCGCGGCCTGGATCAGGAGTTTGTGGACGTCACATACCCGCTCATGTTCCCGCGCGACGGCGGAGTAGCCACTGTGCGCCAGAGTGTCCTCTACGAATATCCCGATCCCCTAACTGCCTGCCCAGGCTATGTGAAGCCCACGGGCCCTCCCATCATCTTACAGGTCGGCGCGGGAAGCGACACACCAACCATTGGCGGTAGTAGTTTCCGCACCGGGGAAACCTCGCTTGACCATTGTACCTTCGGCGAAACAACCTACGTGAATCCGGACGCGGCGGCGCAGCGCAGCGGGCGTCGTGTCTTGGACGTGCGCGACGCTATCGTTTTAATTCCTCGACTGCCCCTCGTGCCAGGGCAGACGTACACGGCCAACATCGTGGTTGATGGGCAACAGATCTCATGGTCCTTTACCGCGGCCGAGCTACCCTAAGCCTGCGTTGACATCGCTCTGGCGCTCTCGTAAAATCGCCTTACACGAGTATTGATACGATTGGAGCGAGAATGAAACCGGTTTCTAGCGACGAAATTCGCAGCGCTTTCTTGGAGTTTTTTGAGGAGATGGGACACACCGTGGTCCCCAGCTCACCGCTGCCTGTTAAAGACAATCCCACGCTGTTTTTCACAAATGCCGGAATGAACCAGTTTGTGGACACATTTCTGGGCAAAGAGCGCCGGCCGTATGATCGAGCGACGTCGGCCCAGAAATGCATGCGCATTCAGGGCAAGCACAACGACTTGGAAAATGTCGGCCCGTCGCCGTGGCATCACACCTTCTTTGATATGCTCGGCAACTTTTCCTTCGGCGACTACTTTAAGGAAGGCGCCATCCGCTTTGCCTATGACTTCCTGACCAAGGTCTGCCAGATTCCAGAGGACCGGCTATGGTATACCGTACACGTTAGCGACGACGAGGCCCATAAAATCTGGACCGAGACGATAGGTATTCCGCAAGAGCGCGTGCTGCGCATGGGAGACAAGACGAACTTCTGGATGATGGGTGACGTGGGGCCGTGCGGGCCTACCAGCGAAGTCCACTATGATTGGGGCCCGGAAGCTTGCACTTGCGGCGAGGAAAACTGCAGCATCTTGCTCGATAACGAATGCGGTCGCTGGCTGGAGATTTGGAACCTCGTGTTCATGCAATTTAACCAGGATGAGGACGGTGTGCGCACCCCGCTGCCCAATCCCGGCGTCGATACCGGCTTGGGCCTGGAACGCATCACGATGGTCCAGCAACAGACGCCGGTCACCTATGACACCGATCTCTTTGCAGCGGCTATGGCGCGCATTCAGGAATTACTGGGCCACGACGAGGAGCAACGCGCCGAGCAACTGACCGGCTATCGTGTCATTGCCGATCATGCCCGTGCAGCGACGTTTCTTGTTGGCGATGGCGTTGATCCGGGTAGCGAGGGCGGCAGCTACGTCTTGCGCATGATTATCCGACGCGCGGTGCGCTTTGGGCGC
This sequence comes from uncultured Ardenticatenaceae bacterium, assembly GCA_964432035.1. Taxonomy (GTDB): domain Bacteria; phylum Chloroflexota; class Anaerolineae; order Promineifilales; family Promineifilaceae; genus JAAYYY01. The sequence goes on along the minus strand of CAYSMQ010000581.1, from coordinate 252 downwards.
ACGATAGGCTTCCAGGAGCCGTTCCTTGGCGAGATTGCCGGCGTCTACACTGAGAAGATGGGCCATGTCTATCCCGAATTGAAGCAGCGTCGTGAGCATATCATGCGTACCGTGACGAATGAAGAAGTGCGCTTCGCCCGCACGCTAGACGGTGCGCTCGAGCGACTGGAATCGATTCTAGAGGAGCTGGAAAGCAGCGGAGAACAACAAATTTCCGGTGAAACGGCGTTCGATTTACACGCAACTTATGGC
>CAYSMQ010000580.1:0-2698 GCA_964432035.1 uncultured Ardenticatenaceae bacterium | reverse complement strand
GACTATCCTACTGGATCGTCCAACAAAAAATGGCAGACGGAACAGGCCCAAGATTGGACCCGAACTGTCTGCCTATGGCGTCGAGAATGCAGGTACCAGGTTCCTCAGAGCCGCCGTAAGGCGACCCGCCTCCGCCAGCCGCCTAACTACGTGGCCTGTACTGTAACGCCTCCGCCAGATGCGCCGGCTGGATATCCTTTTCCTCAGACAGGTCGGCTATTGTCCGGGCCAGCTTCAAAATACGGTGAAACGCCCGCGCCGAGAGCGACATCTGGCGCATGGCGCTGCGCATCAACTGCTTCCCCGTGTCATCCAGCTTGCAAATTGCCTTCACCTCGCTCGGCCCCATGTCCGCGTTACAGTGCAGGTCGCTCTCCGCAAAGCGCTCCGCCTGCCGCGCTCGCGCCGCCTCCACCCGCTCGCGCACTGCCTCCGACGGCTCGCCCCGGTACTCGGCCGTCAGCTTCTCGAACGGCACCCGCGGCACGTCCACGTGAATGTCAATGCGGTCCATCAGCGGCCCCGAAATCCGCTTCTGGTAGCGGGTCACCATGCTATTAGAGCACGTACACGTCTTCGTCTCGTCCCCATAATAGCCGCACGGACACGGGTTCTGCGCCGCCACCAGCATAAAATTGGCCGGATAGGTCACCGTCCCCGAAGCGCGCGAAATCGAAACCGCCCGCGGCCGCCCCTCGAGCGGCTGGCGTAGCACCTCGATCAAGTTCTTGCCAAACTCCGGCAGCTCGTCCAGTAACAGGCGACAGAAGTCATATGTGCCAGAGTCTTGATTTAGCCCGGCTCTTCACTGATGCGACACATTGTACGATTATGAAGCCAGGACCAATGCAGGCTAACCAAATTCTCGCTTGATGCCGACGTATACGCGAGCGGGAGCAACGGGAGTCGGGAGCGCACGTGGATAAACAGGGTTCTCTTTCTGCCAACAGGCGTCGCTGAACGCGATTTTGACAGCGCCGGCGTCTCCGATTACATGAGCCTACCCCCTATTCTAGACACTTGAAACAGTCCCGTCTTGTATCGCAAACGGGTACAGATGAGTTCTATTCAAATTGAGGCGAAAAGTAGGAAAGTGCCCAAAATTAGGTGTGAAGCCAGTCAACTTCTGTTGAGTTCATTGTACGTAGCGCGAAACTGCTTTCTATTTATCTAACACCGCCCGCACATGCGATAATTTTAGAAACGAATGCCGTAATTCAGCACTTGGTGAGTGCTTGGCAATATATTCAACAATCTCCCGTGCTTCTTGCCGCAGAGACTGGGCCTCGGTTGGATCGTCTGTTAGCTGACTGAGGGCAACCAGAATGGGCCACAGGTTGGGACGCGAACCGATGGCCTTAGCTTCAGCGCGTGCTTTTAGAAAGCGCCTACGCGCCGTGCTCTTTTGATTTAACGCCAACAAGGCACGACCTTGAAGATAGAGTGTAATCGGGATGTATGTACGTGCGCCCATTTGCTGGACGTCGGCCAGTAAGTCGCCAGTCACCTCCATCGCACGTTCATAATCATCTTGTCTCAGAGCCAATTCTCCGCTGGCCACGCGAACGGGCAGGTAGTGGAGGGGCCACTCGGCTGCAAAGGAATCTTGCTTGCCCTGAGCAATAGTACCTTCCGCTTCGGTCAGGTTGTCTTGCCTCAGATACAGCTGAGCGAGGATGGCTAGGACAGATAAACGAAACGGTGGCGCTTTGGTCTCGGCAATGGTCAATGCCAGGTCAGCTATCTCCATAGCGCGGTCGACCGCTCCTAAACTCCCGTAAACGTGGGCAAGGTCGGCGCGGGTTTGGGCCTGCGGTGCCATGAAGCCGGACTGTTGCCCCAAATCGATACACGCTTCTATCATGGATACAGCCTGATCCGGCTCACCACGTTCCCAATAAATGTAGCCGGTACGAAACAGACTGTATGATTGGCCCCAGAGATTATCAATAGATTGGCTGACTTGCATCGCTTCGTCAGAGAAAGCCATAGCTTGACGATATTTACCAGCATAGACGTGCACAAGACATGAGGCAGCGAGACTGTTAGCCAGCATAGGCAGATTATCCAGCTCCCGCCAGAGGATAGAGGCTTCACCGAGTGCGGCCACGGCCTGATCTAACGGGCCGTTGACCAGATAGCAATGACTACCCAAGTCGTTGAGTGTGTAAGCCATTTGTTCGCGCAGGTTAAGTTTACGCGCCAGAGCCAAGGAGCGTTCGCCAGACTCGATGGCTTGGGCTTGTCGATTGGTTGCTTGATAGACAAACAGCATCGCCCACATGATCTTGGCCTCTGCCGCTCGGTCATCCAGGTCACGAGCCAGAACCAACGCTCGTTCGGCCAGTATTTCTGCCTGCTGTGGATCATAAACAGGTGTAAAGGTCGCATAAAGGATGACCTGACCCATCAACGCAGTCAATTCCAGTTGAAGATCACCTCGTCGGCGGGCCATACTTTCCATTTCTTCGTAGACGGTTAAGGCCCGCTCAAATTGTGAATTTAACTCTAATGCGCGTCCCAATTGAGTATAGAGGTGGGTCAGCTTCTCGTTGCTGACCTCATGTTGTCGTGTGATCTCCAGGGCCTGATTGTAGTGGACGGCAGCTTCAACATTGGCATGGGCAGCAGCAGCCATGTCTCCGGCTAGGATGAAATATTTCAAGGCGAGCAAGTCATCACCGGCGATAGCGAAATG
>CAYSMQ010000579.1:0-2699 GCA_964432035.1 uncultured Ardenticatenaceae bacterium | reverse complement strand
GGGGCGCTCATGCGTTGCGCCTGGGCCAGCGTGGTGTCTACCATTTCGCGGATTTCTTCGTAGCCCTTATCACCATACAGGTGATACTCCCAAAGTCAGAGGTGGGCGTCGAAGGCGTCGGAGACGTCCAGTTCGGGGCCGGCGATGGCGGCGCGTTTCTCTTCGAAATCGAGTCCCAGCTGCCACTCGCCCAGGGAATGGCAGGCCAGGGCCAGCATCTCAAATGCGCGAGCAACGAGGTCGGCATCATTGAGCTTCTCGGCAATGTGCAGGCTGCGCTGGGCGGCGTCGAACGAGGCCTGGTATTCATTGCGATGCCAGTGCAGCTGGGCCACGTTATATAGGATGTCGGCGTATTCGGAGGCGTAGTTTTCTTCGTCGATAAGGTCCTGAGCGGCTTGCAGATGGGGTTCGGCGGCGGCCGTGTCGCCCACGGTGAGCAGGGCCATGGCTGCGCCGGCGTGCAGGCGTGCTCGCTCGTTGGGGGCTGCCTGCCAGTCGTCTGTGGGCTCGAGGGCCAACGCTGCTTCGAAATGAGCCACGGCGCGCGGCGTGTTGGCCAGCACTTTCTCCCACCAGCCCAAGGACTCCAGCAGTTGCCAGCGTTGCGCGTTGTCTTGCAACGAAAGTTCATCCATGAGCGCCAGCGCCCGTTTGTAAGCATCGACGGCGGACTCGAAGGCGTAGAGGTCGGCGGCGCGCCGACCCGCCTGTATCAGATAGGGCAGCGCCTTCTGCGGGCGATCGCTGTGTTCGTAATGATGGGCCAGCGCTTCGACCTGCTCGCCGAGCCGGCTCTGGCGCGAGGCGAAGGTTTCTTCGATGGCGGCGCCGATGAGCGCGTGTAGGCGTTGGCGACGCGGTTTGCTTTGCGCCTGTTGCAGCGAGCGCCGGATGAGGCCATGACGGAAACGATAGCCGCCGTCCGCATCTTCGATAAAGCCGGCCTGCGAAGCGGCGTCGAGCGCTGAGACGAGGTCGACGTCGTCTAGAATGGAGACGCGACGCAGGACATCCACATTGAAGGTACGGCCCATGACGGCGGCTACTTCCAGCGTGGAAACGGTCTGCGGGCCGCTTTGCGCAATGCGCTGGCGCAACAGCTGGCGCAGATCGGTGGGGATGGCGGGCATATCGCCGGACTTCATGCGCCAGACGCCGTCCTGGCGCACGACGTGCCCGGAGCGCGAGAGCGCGCGGCACATCTCTTCGGCAAAGAAGGGGTTGCCTTCGGTCGCTTCGCCGATGATGTCCACGACCTGGGGGTTGATGTCGCCACCAAGGGTTTGACGGGCCACGGCGGCGATGGCTTCGGTTTGTAGCGGTTGCAGATCGATCGTCTGCCGTAAGCCTTCGCGGTAGAGGGCGCTGAGTAGCGCGCTGAAGGGGGAGGCGGCGTCGAACACGACGTCGGTGCGGTAGGTGGCGCCCAGAATGATGGGGCGCGATTGCGTGTGGCGCGACAGGTAGTGGAACAGCTGTAGGCTGCCTTCGTCGGCGGCGTGCAGGTCGTCTAAAAAGAGGACGACGGGCGCATCGGCGCTCAACTGAGTCAGGAATGCAGCGGTGCTGCTGAAGAGGGACCACTTGGCCTGTTGGGGGTCGCCGGCGTCCTGGGGCTGGAAGTGGGTCAGCGGATTTTGCAGAGCGTGCTCGTCTGTCTGCGCCAGGTAGCGGTCGATGGCTTCGGCAAATGGTTGGTAAGCCAGATGCCCCTCGTACTCGTAGGCCGCGCCCCATAGAACGGTCATGCCGGCGGCGGAGGCGTGCTGCAGGAGTTCGCGGGCAAGGCGCGTTTTGCCCACGCCGGTGACGCCCTTGATGAGGACGGTGTTGCCCTGACCCTCGGCGGCATCGTGGAGTAGAGCTCGCAGGGCGTTGAGCTCGTCGCGGCGCCCGGCGAGCGGTGCGTGCTCGTCTGGTTTGACGACGGCGGGCGCGGTTGAGGCCGGTTGCTCGGAGGCGGCGCGCGGCGTGGCCGAAGGCAAGTCACCGCGCACGATGGCGTCATGGAGTGCGCGCGTTTCGGCCGTGGGCGGCACACCCAGCTCGGCGTCGAGGGCGCGCATGCAGGCTTCATACTGGCGGAGGGCCTCGTGACGCCGGCCGAGTAGGGCCAGGAGACGCATGATTCGGCGGTGGATGACCTCGTCGGCGGGATCGTCTTGCAGGAGGGGGCGGAGGCGAGTGATTGCAGTCTCGATGGCGCGTGGCTCGGTGGCTTCGTCGGCCAGTTGCAGGCAAAGGTCGCGATAGCGTTGCTGCAGGGTTTGCCGCGGCGCGCCGGTCCAGTCGTCGTAAACGGCGTCGGGCAGTAGCCGGCCCTGATAAAGGTCGAGGGCCTCGCGCAGCTGGTCGGCGGTGGCGGCCGGGTCGCGGCAAATTTCTTCGAAGACGCGGGCGTCGACCCACACGTCGCCGGCGAGGCGCAGGACACCGTCCTGGTAGGTGAAGGTTGCTTCGGCCGTTCCTTCGCCCAGGGTTTTATCTAACGTTTTGCGTAGGCTGTAGAGGGTGCGGTAGAGGTTGTTGGCAGCGGCTTCGGGATCGGACTGGGGCCAGAGGAACTCCAGGGCCTCGTCGCGCAGCAGGCTCTGTTCCAGGGCCAGTCGTTGCAGCAGGGCGGCGGCTTTGCGCCTGGACCAGTCGCCCGATTGCAGGAGACGATCGCCGCGCCGGACTTCGAAGCGGCCCAGAAG
>CAYSMQ010000578.1:0-2705 GCA_964432035.1 uncultured Ardenticatenaceae bacterium | reverse complement strand
ATGGCCGGCGTCAACGGCAAACCGTTTCTGGAACACCAGTTGGCGTTCCTGAGGCGCTTTGGCCTTTCGCACTTTGTGCTTTGTGTCGGCTACCGGCGCCAACAAATACAGGAATACTTTGAAGATGGTTCCCCCTGGGGCGTGCGCATTGACTACGCCGTCGAGGAACAGCCCCTGGGCACGGCCGGAGCGCTGAAAAACGCGCAAGCGTTTGTGGACGGGCCATTCCTCGTCCTAAACGGCGACTCTTTCTTTGATAGCGACCTGAACCACCTTCTGCGCTTTCACAATGAGGCGCGACAAACGAAGCGCGGCACTATGGGCACAATTGCATTGACGCGTGTGCCAAATGCCGAAGCCTACGGAACGGTGCATCTGGAACCGGGCAGCAGCAGGATTGTCAAATTTGCCGAAAAAGCCGCGTCTGCCACAAATTCGGCGCCGTCTCACTACATTAACGCCGGAATCTACGTTTTGGAACCCGAGGTTTTGCAGCGAATTCCGGCGGCTGAAAAGGTCTCGATTGAGCGCGATGTCTTTCCACAGTTGTTGGACGACGGGCAGCTCTATGGTTGTTACCTCAAAGGATTTTTCGTCGACATTGGCACCCCTGAAGGCTACCGTGAGTTTCAGGATTACCTTAAGGAGCAAGAACGATGATCATCAGAAGCAAAGCGCCATTACGGATCAGTTTCGCCGGTGGCGGCACCGACGTTCCCCCTTACGTCGACGAGTGTGGAGGCGTCGTGCTTAGCGCCACTATCGATAAGTATGCCTATGCCTCCCTGCGACTGCGCGACGATAAGAATATCACCGTGACCTCGCTCGATTACGACATCGTGGCTAAGTACCATGTGGACGATGAACTCGTCTACGATGGAGAGCTGGATCTGGTTAAAGCCGTTCTTAAGAACATGTGCCCCGATAACGGACAGGGTCTGGACTTCTTTATCCACAGCGACGCGCCGCCGGGATCGGGCCTGGGTTCGTCCTCGACCGTAGTCGTGGCCCTCATTGGTCTGATCAAGCAGTGGAAGCGGCTACCGCTTACGAATTACGAAATCGCCGAGCTGGCCTACAAGATCGAGCGCATCGACCTCGGTATCGACGGCGGCATGCAGGATCAGTACGCGGCCACGTTTGGCGGCTTCAACTTCATCGAGTTCAATCCGCCCGCCGTCGTCGTTAACCCGCTGCGCATCGACAGACAGATCATCCACGAACTGCACTATCACCTTTTACTATGCTACACGGGCCGCACGCGCGTCTCGGCCAACATCATTACCACGCAGGTCGATAACTACGTGCGCAAAGAAGAAGATGTGCTCAAGGCCATGGACGAGCTTAAGAACATTACCATCGAACTCAAGAGCGCTCTGCTGCAGGGGCGCCTTTCCGACTATGGGCATCTGTTGCACGAAGCCTGGATCAATAAGAAGAAGATGGCCAAGCAGATTACCACCTCGTCCATAGACCGGCTCTACGAAGGGGCTCGAGAGAAAGGCGCCCTTGGCGGCAAGATACTGGGCGCGGGCGGCGGCGGTTATCTGCTGCTCTACTGCCCCTTTGATAAGAAACACATCATTGCCGAAGAGCTGGAGAGGTTGGGCGGTCAGGTTGTGGACTTCAACTTCGACCGCTACGGACTGCAAACCTGGGAAGTGAGCTCGGGGGTGGCCTCTCAAGGATTTTGGGAGGAACGGTGAGCCAACGGCCCCTACAGAATTAGATGATGGTGCGCAGATGACTTTGCTGGAACTGAAGGAAACGACGCTGCGGTTCGCTAAGAACTCGCCCTACCGTTGGCGCCTGGCGCTACCGTTGACGGCGTTCATCCTGTTTTTGATTGCCGCGGTGCGCCTCATTTGGCGCACGCCTAAAACGATCACGCTTGTGGCGATTGGTAGTTTCCTGCTCGTCTCCGCCGTCTACTGGTTGCTGGAGCCGCGGCTCGGCGCCCGGTGGCGGGGGCGCAGCGCACCTTTCCATATAGGGCTCTTGCTGGCTTCCTGGACCTTGCCCCTGGCGGTGCTCCTGGGCGGCGTCTATGCCATCGATCGCGCCGGCTGGATCTGGTACCAGGTCACCGGCTATGACACTGTTCTGGCCCAGGACCTGAGCAATGTGGTGGATTTGCCCATCGACGATTTCCTGGAACAACATGACATGTTCGCAGTCGATCCCCAAAACGACGGCGACCTACTCCTGGCCCGCGGCGTCTACGATATAGAGGAGACCGTCGTCATCCCCCGGGGCACGTCCTTGCGCATCGAACCGGGCGCCGTCGTCCGCTTTGGCGCGGGGCGCTCGCTCATTTCCTATAGTCCAATCACTGCTCGCGGCACCTCCGAAGAGCCAATCCACTTCAACGCGCGCAACCGCTGGCTAAAGTGGGGCGTAGTGGGCATTGTGGAAGCCGGCCCCTCTGCATTCGAGCACGTCATTTTTGAGAACGGGCGCGAAGCGCTGGTTAACGGCGTTAACTTCTTTGGTGCGCTTTCTGTGATTAACGCCGATGTGGAGATTAAGGACAGCCAGTTCGTCGACCTCATGGGCAAAGACGGCGTAAACGTACAGCACGGGCACGCGCGCATTGAAGACAACGTGTGGCGCAACATGCGTAAGGACGGCCTGGACCTTGACGGAGGTAGTGCAGAAGTGCGCCACAATACGTTTGTCAATTGTGGCGACGAAGGCATCGATCT
>CAYSMQ010000577.1:0-2711 GCA_964432035.1 uncultured Ardenticatenaceae bacterium | reverse complement strand
ACTGCGACCATCGTCGTCGCCATGCGATTGTTGCCTTCATGGCGAGCACTCATCTCGCGCAGGTCGACGTTTGCGGCCTGCATCGCGGTCTGCAAGCGCAGGCCCCAGTCCAATTCCTCGTGCTCCATATAATGATGAAGTGTGCGTTCGGTGGCGTAACGGCTGGCAACTTCTCCCGCGTCCATACCACCCGCACCGTCGGCAAGGATATAGAGCCACCCTTGTTTTTGCTCGTCGTCGGTATCCGATGGTTCACGCCAGGCGACGAAGTCCTGGTTGTTGCTTCGCACCCTGCCCTGATCCGTTCGCAGGGAGGCATCGACCAGTTGCTCTACTTCAGCCATGTAAAACACTATAGCCTTTTAGGAACGCCAAGACAACTATCTACTCAAGAGCGTAGGGATTTCGTAGGCGATGTCACTATCTGACGGCCGATGCAGCCAGCAGGAAATACTCTTCTGTGCGTCGAAAGGCCAGCGTTGCGGCTTCTTGTACCGTGATATCGCCATAAAAGGCGCGCTCGATTTCCTGATTCGCCGTGCGTTCAATTTCTTCCCAGGCGCTGATTACAGGCACGCGCTGCAACAAGTGTACTGTGTCCAGAAAGACTCTGGCGCGGGCCGGTGGCCTTGTCGCATCGAGGAAGGCAGGCGACTGCGCAACTGAAATAAGCGAAGGAACCGTGCGCCCCGATCCGGCAATCACCGTCTGTCCCTCCACCGAATTGGCAAACTCGATGAACGTCCACGCCGCTGCCTTGTTCTCCGTCGTCGCCGATAGGCAGTAAGCGTCACTGTGCAAGATGCCGGCGGCAGATTTTCGCCGAGGCAATGGCGCCACGTCCCAGGTGAATGTTTCTATCTCGCGATATGTTGGCGTGCCCCGCCGGCTGTTAAGGAACATGGCTGTCGTGCCGCCGATAAAACGACTTTCACTATCTTGCGACGCTTCTTCAACGCGCGTGGGCACGACGCCGTGACCCTGACGCAAATCGACGAACCACTGTAGCGCCTCCAGTGACGGTGGGCGCGTGAGCGTGAGGCGATTTGGGTCCTGCAGGTCATCCACAAGGGGCGCGTCATTTTGCCATACGAAGGGCGCCAGGCGAAAAAGCGAGGGCTCAACGCCCAATCCGTATTGATCGACAACGCCGTCGCCATCGAGGTCCCGCGTCAGGGCACGGGCCGTCTGCACAAAATCGTCCCACGTCCAATCATCGGCGGGAATAGGTACGTCGGCCTCTAGGAACAAATCCTCATTGTAGTAAACGACCAGGCTGGAGATGTTCTGAGGAATACACATGAGTTGCCCCTGCCACCGAAAAGCGTCTATGGCTACCTGGTAGAAATCGTCGCCGTCGATGACGTCACTGGTATCGAGATACGGTCCCAACGGCTGCAGCAGGTCGTTGGCAGCGAACGCCGCGTAGCGGCGGTAGTTCATCAGGGAGATATCGGGCGGTGAGCCGGCGGCGAATTCGGTCGCTAAGCGCGTGCGATACTCCGTAGGCGAAGGAATATGGCGTAGCTCAACCTGGATGTCATTTTGTTCTTTGTGAAAGGCGTCGACAAGGCCGGCATATGCCTGTCGCTCGGCCGGATCGCCAAACACCATAAAAGAAACGGTCACCGGCCTTTCTCCGCCGGCCGTACAGGCGCCGGACAGCAGCGTTATCAGCATCAGCAAAAGGTACTTGCATACGTTCTGTACCAACCTGCAATATCCGGAACAAATGGATAGTTTCACAGCGTTCATGTCAGCCATCGTCATTCGCCGACCCGCGCAAAGTAGGGCTGCGCGATGAGGAACAGGACCAGTGGAATGGCTGTGGCCCACAGTGCGGCAGCCATCAGCAGCCCCCAATCGGCCCGCGTCAGTTGCTCCAGCAGGCTCAGGGCAACGGGCAACGTATAGCGTGCTTCGCTGTTCAGATAGAGCAAGGGGCTGATGAAATCGCCCCAGTAAAAAATGAAGCAGAGCAGGGCAACGCCAAACACCGTAGGACGCGCCATTGGTAGCGCAACACGCGACCACAACTGTAGGACGCCCGCGCCATCCAGTATGGCCGAATCGTAGATTGCCTGCGGTATTCGCCGGAAAGCGCGATAGAACATGAGCACGAAAAAGGGACTCGTGCCCATCCAGGCCGGAGCAACCAGCGCCCATACCGTATCGTACCAACCAAGTGTGCGGTAAACGAGAAAGCGCGTGGACCACAGCGCGATCCCTGGGACCATGAGAACGGCGAGCGAGATGACGACCCAACGCCGCTGGGCGGGCCGCGACAGGCGCGCCATGCTCAGGCCGGCCCACGACGCGGTCACAAGCGTCACCGGAATGGCAATGGCCACAACGAGTAGCGAGTTGAGCGTATAACGGCCCATGGGCACAAGCGCCCAGACCCGACCAAAGTTGGATAGCGTGGGCTGCGCGGGCAAGAGCTGGAACGCTCGCGGCAAAGGCACTCCTAACCGATATAGCGACGCGGAGACCATCCAGACTAGCGGCAGAAGAAAGAGGAAGGCGACCAGGACGCGGGCGAGCAGTGTAAGGCGACGGCGTTGGTTAGAGGACAAACGTCTCCTCCGTGGCGCCGATCTGCCATTGGCGAGCGATGACGTACAGTAGGAGCACAATAAGGCCGGTTAGCAGATACATGGCCCACAGCGCCGCGCTGGCCCTGCCAAAGGCCAGCAAGTCAAAGGCCTGTT
>CAYSMQ010000576.1:0-2711 GCA_964432035.1 uncultured Ardenticatenaceae bacterium | reverse complement strand
CCACCTACGTCGAGGAGCTCCGCGCCACCGCGCAACATCCGGGCATCCATTTTGGCGGGCGCATTGAACGCGACGATTTCTGGCGCTTGCTCCTGGACGACGCCGATGTCGCCGTGTTACCCACCCTGTGGTACGAAGCGTCTCCTCTCACCATACAGGAGATGTTTGCCGCGCGTGTGCCCATCGTCGGTTCCCGCATCGGCGCTCTCCCCGAAAAGATCCGCGACGGCGTAGACGGTCTTCTCTTTCCTCCCGGCGACGCCCACGCTTTGAGACAGACTCTACAACGCCTCCTCGACGACCCCACCCTCCTGCCAACCCTCCACGCTAATATTCGGCCCACCCGCCTGATGGAGGAGCACGTGAAGGACGTAGCAGCGGTATATCAAGAGATTAGAGATTAGAGATTGGCGGTTGTTAATGTCCAATCTCCCCATCCCCCAACGCCTCCAGAAAACTAACAATCTGCCCGACTTGCTGCCCGTTCAAGTCTCGTTCGCCATGCAGCGCCGGATCCAGCGTGCGCAGGATGGCCTCTATCGTAACCGGCGCATTCTGTAGCGTCGCCCTCAACTCCGGCGGCAAATGTGCGCCGTCATAAGCGCGCAGCGCCCGTTCTGGATCCAGATGGTGGCGTACCACGTCTTCCAGCGAGTCATATGCTCCGTTATGCAACCAGGGTCCTGTGACAGCGACATGTCTCAGCGGCGGTGTGCGAAAGGCAAAACGGTCGGCTTCCTCATCCGTGATCCGCCAGCGTCCGAAATCCAGCGGCGCGTCTTCGTCGGTGCCCGGTCCAAACTGCGCCGCGCCGATATTGTGGTAGTTCTGGTCGCTCAACAATGGACCACTGTGACAACCCGCGCACTCCCCCTCGCCATAGAAGACGAGCGCTCCCGCAACTGCCTCGTCTGATAGCGCTTCGTCATTGCCCGCCAGAAAACGGTCCCACGGCGTATCCACGGCTGTAAACGCCTCGCTCTGGTATGCTGCCAGCGCGTTTGCGGCGTCTGCAAACGTCAACTCCTTCTGTGACACATGCGGATAGGCCGCGGCGAACAGCTCGCGATATTGCGGCATTTCCAGCAGCCGCGCCATGAGTCCACGCCAGATTTGCGGCATGTACTGCGCGCCGTTCGGAATCCGGGCCAGCTCGTTGGGCTGTCCAAACACGTCCACGTCGTGCCAGCCGCCCGCCGAGTCGGAAGTCGAATCTTGCGCCGCCGTCCCCGGTTGCACGGTGTAGGCCCCGGTGTCGTACCATCCACCGCGCATTTCGTCCCGAAACGTGACCGGAAACAGTGCCTGGGCTGCCAGTGCGCTCTCCAAGCCTTGTGGCAAGTAATCGCCGGCCGGCGTTGCATACCTTCTCTCCCCCAACGTCTGCACACGACCATCCCAGAAGAGAGTATCCCAGTCCGGCAGACCGCTGTTGTACAGCGCGATAGCGTTGCGCGGCACGAGCGGGCGCGCGGCATCCCCCTCGCGCGCCGGCCCTAAACCCGAACCGCCCGTCCCAATAGAGAGCGGCAGGCCATCGCCCAATGCCAGCGTCGGGTGATGACACGTAGCGCATGATACGTCCCGATTACCGCTTAACTCCGTCTCAAAAAAGAGCGATTCGCCAAGGGTCACCAGCGCCGGGTTTTGCGGGGAGGGCGGCTGCACGGGCTTCAGTTCAAGTCGCTGCACAGCTTCACGCAGCTGCCGCCGCCGCGCCGCCCTCGACGCTTGATTGGGCCACACCAGCGCCGCGCTGACTACAGCCAGAAGCAACAGGATTGCTGCCACAAATCGTATCGTTTGCTTACTCATTCTCTTCCGGGCTATAGTCGCAGCAGTTCACGTCCATGGTCAAGCTACTATAGCGTTATTATCGTCGTCTATCCATGTTGCCCCTTGATCGTCAAAACACCTTACGCGAGCAGTACCGTCGTCGCCACCCGCACTGGCGGCCGGCAACCGAGGTTTACGCTGGCCTCGTGCGCCAAAATCTTCGCCCCGAAAGCCGGGTCCTTGACCTCGGCTGTGGACGCGGTGGGCTCGTGGAGCAGCTTGAACACCCGTTAAGGCTGATCGCCGGCGTTGATCCCGATCATCCATCACTACGCGAGCACCGCCTGCCATTGCCCCGCGTACAGGCCATCAGCAACCACCTGCCCTTTGCTGCCCGCAGTTTCGACATCATCTTTGCCAGCTGGCTGCTCGAGCACTTGGTACGGCCTGAAGACGACGTGGCGGAAATTTCACGCGTCCTGCGGCCCGGCGGCGCGTTCATCTTCATCACGCCCAATGCCCGCCACCCATTGGCGACGCTCAATCGTCTATTGGGCCGCCTCGGCGCGCTTCAGGCTCGCCTTGTCCAACGCCTCTACGGCCGCGCCGAAACTGACACCTTCTCTACCGCCTACCGCGCCAATGATCATGCCAGGCTCTCCCAACTCGCCACAAACGCCGGCCTACGTCTTGAAACCCTCTCCGCCATCCCCGACCCCACCTACCTCGCCTTCACCCCCACCCTTTTCCGCGCAGCGCAATGGCTGGACAACCGCCTGCCGGAGTCGAGGCAGTTACATTTGGTGGGACTAATGAGGAAGTTCGAGATTAGAGATTAGAGATTGGAGATTGACCCCGGCGAGTCTCCAATCTCTAATCTCCAATCTCCAGTCCCTCAATCTCCACCCTTTACACACCGTTCCATCCCCACTAAA
>CAYSMQ010000575.1:0-2727 GCA_964432035.1 uncultured Ardenticatenaceae bacterium | reverse complement strand
CTGGGCCGCACGATGGCCGTCGAAGGTGCCTATGGCATCTTAGGCAAAGAAGCGCCGCCCTTCACGGTTGTTCCCGCCATCAAGGTCACCTCCGACAACATTGTCGAGGCGTGGAATGAGTCTCTGGCTCAGGATCCGCCCGACCAGGTGATGGACGCGCTGGGCGAAGCCCCCGCCGAACCGGCTGAAGAAACAGATTCAGAGACTGAGACGGAGTCACAGGCAGAACCTTTCTTTGAGAGCCCTCTCGATTTTGACTTTGCCGATGCCGAGACCGACCCTTATGGTAATCCTGCTGTGCCTGCCTCCGAAGTGTCGCTGACCGACGAGGAAATTGCGCAGATCCAGGAAGGCAACTACACTTCTGCCCATCTTTGGGCCGGCGCTGGCGAATGGTACAATGCCATCGACTCGGGCGCGACGGATCGTGCAGAGGAGCTGAACATTGAGGTCGTGGCGCGCACCGACGCCGAATTTGATCCGGCGCAGCAGGCCAACGATGTAGACAATGTCCTGGCGCTGAATCCCGACATTATTCTGACCCTGATCGTCGATCCCGTATCGGGTGCACAGGCCTTCCAGCCGGCCGTCGACCAGGACGTCGTGCTTTCACTGGCAGATAACGGGGCAGAAGGGTACGAGCCCGGCGACGAGTACGTCTCCATTGTTACCGGCAACCACTTCGGCATGGGACGGGCCGCTGCCGATCTCATGAATGAGGCGCTGGGCGGTGGTGGTGAAGTTGGCATGATCTACCATGACGCCGATTTCTTCGTTACCAATAATCGGGACAACGCCTTCCGTGCGGCAATCGAACAGTTCTATCCTGATATCACCATTGTTGACGCTCGCGGCTTCACCGAGGAACCGGCGACTTTCGACGTCGCTTCTGCCATGCTGCAAACGCATCCCGACATTGACGGCATCTACGTGGCTTGGGATGTCGCAGCAGAAGGCGTGGTTGAAGCCTTGCGTGCCGCGGGCCGTGACGACGTCCAGGTCGTGACCCACGACCTTGGCGTCAATAACGCCCTGGATATGATCGAAGGTGGCAATGTCTACGGCACCATCGCCGACCTCCCTTATGACGAAGGACGTACGTTGATGACGCTCGCGGGTTATGGCCTATTAGGCAAAGAAGCCCCACCCTTTGTCACCGTCGGGTATATCACAGTTACGCGCGATAACATTGCCGAAGCCTGGCAACAGTCATTGGGCCGTGAATTACCTGAAGAGCTATCGGCAGCGCTTGACAATTAGTCACATCATGCGGGCGTGAACCGGCTTGGTTCGCGCCCGCTTCTCGCTGTCGATTAAGGATAACGTTGCATGACGCCTGCAAATACAGACACACCGCAGAAGGACACCTGGCGCATGCGCTTGAGCCAGTTTCAGCTGCGCAATTTCATCGTCTACCTGGCCTTTTTCGCCATTCTCCTCTTCTTCTCCGTGGTCCTGCGCGACAGAGGTTTTCTCACCACCAATAACCTGCTCAACATTGTGCGCCAGACTGCGCCCGTCACGATCATGGCTGTGGGCATGACCTTTACCTTGTCGGCTGCCGAAATTGACCTCTCGATTGGCTCGACCGTCGCCCTTTCGGCCCTCGTCGCCGCCGTGCTGTTGCGCGATTACGGCTTTGTACCCGGCATCGCCGGCGGCCTTGCCGTGGGGCTTGCCGTTGGTCTGTTCAACGGTCTACTCACTGTAAAAGTACGTATCCCGTCCTTCCTCGTTACGCTCGGTTCTATGGGAATCATCTCCGGTCTGGCGCGTACGCTCACCGATCTGCAATCCGTGCCCGTGCGTAATGATGCCTTTATCGCCATCTTCGGCGGTGGCAACGTTGGCCCCTTGTCTACGCTGGTTCTGTGGACGATCGTGGCCATGGTCGTCGGCCACCTCGTGCTTAGAAACTTGCGCTTCGGCCGTCACGTCTTAGCCACAGGCGGGCAGCGCCAGACGGCGCGCTACGTGGGAATCAATACCGACCGCATCCGCATCGCCGTGCTCGTCATCAGCGCCATGACGGCTTCCCTGGCGGGCCTGCTATACACAGGCCGCCTTGCCGGCGCGCGCTACACGCTTGGCGAAGCGGACCTGCTGACCGTTATCGCCGCCGTGATCATCGGCGGCACCAGCCTTTTTGGCGGGCGCGGCTCGGTCGTCGGCGCCGTCGTCGGCTCCATTATCATGGGCATGCTAAACAATGGGCTCATCCTCATGGGCCTGGAGGTTGCCGAACAGATGATAGCGCGCGGCGCAATCATTATTCTTGCAGTGGCGTTGAGCCTCAGAGAACCACAAAGCACATGAGCGATCGCGACAAGTAGGAGAGCAACCATGTTTCTAGACACATTAGTCCAACGTAACCGCCGCTTTGTCGAGACAGCCATCGACCTGCATCAGCAAGGAAAAATCCCCGCCAACAGCTGCGTTCTCGATCTGGACGCCATACGCGACAACTCCGCGCTGTTTGCACGCGAGGCAGGCCGCCTGGGCCTGAAAACATACGCCATGACCAAACAGCTTGGCCGCAATCCGGCGGCTCTTAGGGCCATGGCAGAGGGCGGCATCGGTTCCTTTGTCGCCGTGGACATGGAGGGTGCACGTACCATTCACGGCGCCGGTTTTCACATAGGTCACATCGGGCACCTGGTGCAGATCGCGCGTCACGAAAACAGGGAGGCGGCATCTCTGGGCGCCGATTATTGGACCGTATTTTCT
>CAYSMQ010000574.1:0-2736 GCA_964432035.1 uncultured Ardenticatenaceae bacterium | reverse complement strand
GCGGTGAGGAGGTCTGTGAGCAGTCCCTCGAACTGTCCCAGGATGGCTGTCAGGGGAATGAACACCGCGGCAAAGGCAATCCACTTAATCTGTTGCCGCAACCTTCCACGAGCGCGACGGAAGCGCAGAATTAGCGAAATGACGGCAAGTCCCATGGGAACGAGGCCGAAACCCAAGACCAGCCAGATCCAGTCCGTCACTTGCCAGGTCGCCGGATCGGAGCCGATAAAACTAGTGAGCGGTAATGCCCGCAATGCAAGCGGGTTGTTGGCGAAACTCAAGTTGATGAGGGGACCGGGCAGAACGGCGAGAAATAGACTGCCGCCGAGAATCCACAGCAAACCGAGCCAAGCCACCGCGCGCCACTTTGGGGACAGAAAGTGACCATCGGGGAAAAGCAACAGGCTGTGGATGGCAAGCAAGCCCATGCTCGGCACCCAGAGCCAGTTGCTGAACCAGGCGGCGACGGCGCCGCCGGCTAACGACCCAGGACTGGTCAGAAGCGAGTAGGTGGCATATTCTTCCAACAAACCCAGAATTGCGCCCACGAAACCGGAAACGAGGAGCAGCCAGCCGATCGGGTTGCGCGGCCGTCGCCAGGAAATGAGCGCGGCAACCGTCACAAGAGGCAGGGCGTTGTAGAGTTGAAAGCCTCTGAAGCCCCAGCGCGGGGGTAGCTCGGTCATTCTGTTGAGAAAGAGGAGTACGACGCCTGCAGCGATGGCTATCAGGGCCATGGACCACAGGGACCCAGCCAAATAGATGGGGGTGCTTCTATTGGGCTGCGCACTGTCGCGTAACTGCTCTTTCTTGGCCATGCTCTATGTCACTGTCGGACGTCGCTGAACTGCTTACACTATACCATAAGCGCGCAAGTCTGGCCGAGGGCGATGAGCAACTGTGCACGTTGGTGCGGTGTCGTCGCCAATAAGGACGGCCCACGGCTGCGCGAATCCGAGTGCCAGTGCGGGGTGCGCATAGTACCAGAGTACTGTTCTTTGTCACTTACTTGTGTAGGACATGCAGGAGGAGTCATAATATTAGGAGGAAATGGAAACGAAGAGACGATATTTAACACATACAGTTGGAGCCATCGCCGCCTTCGTCTTGCTCATGCTCGCTCTGCTGCCGCAGCCGACTTCGGGCACTCACGTCGAGCCCGTATACGTTGGTTACGATGCCGCCTGCTCAGACCTGGCGCCTGCCGGTATAGAGTGGGATGAGCTACAAGTCTCGTCGGTGGTAGATGGAACGTACTCGCTCGGGCCGCTGACGGTAACCTTGGTCGTGCACGAAGGCCAGGACAGGATCCTGGTTGATTGGTCGTCGAATCTTGGCGTGGACGGCGTGTTCGTGAAGGGTGGCCCGGGCGGCAATTTCTACGACTACGGCTCAGGGGTCAGTGGCGATGCGGGACTTTCGGCGCCCATGAACGCTGGCGGCAACTACCATAAGCCCGACCACCTGCTCTTTTGTACGAGCACGCCGCTGAATACGGCGACCCCGACGGCGACGGTGACGCCCACAGCTACCATGACGACCACGCCGCTGCCGACGCCGACGGCGCCGATGTCGGTAACGGTGACCTCCACACCGACCGCCGTGCCGGGAACGGCGACGCCCGTGCCCAGCCCATCTCCCACGCCGCAAGTGCGGAACCAGTTGTTCTTCCCTGCCATATGCAACGTTTGTTTTGATGCGGTCGGCGAACCGAACAACAGTTGCGTTGCCTCTTATCCGGTTCGGCCCAATGAAGCGCAGGCATTTTACGCGGAAGATCACAATGATTGGTACCGGTTCGACCTGGAGGTTGCAGCCACGATTGAGGTACGTGTGACGAACTTTGCTCCTTTAATGGGGCAAGTCGCCGCTTACATGGGCGATAACTGCGGTTCCGCGCAATTTCTGGGTAATTTCGGAGAGCCGGGTTTAGAGAAAATCCTGTGGCTGGGGCCGAGGCCGGCAGGTACGTACTTTCTTTACGTTAGTAATGACGGGGAGTTGAATAGTTCGGATGCGTACGAATTGATGGTGGAGGTGCGCTAGGCGCTGGACCGCGGACCGCGGACGGCAGACGGCAGACCGCAAGAGTGACGCTCAATGCATTCCTAACAGGCGGCGGGCATCCAGTAGCCGATGAGCAGACCGATGGTGCCGAAGGCCCACTTTTCGGTGTCAGTCGGATAACGGTCGGCGAGAACGATGTAAAGGGAAGCGACCAGGACGATCATGGTGATGCCGATCTGTGTGATAAGCACGGGTGGCGACGCATCTGGGGCAAATGGCGGGAAGCCGGGGCGGGCGCCAGGCTGGGTCAGACGCCCAATGACAAGAATGAGAAGGCCGGCGAGCGTGATGACACCGGGGAGTGAAGTGACGTAGTTGCGCATGGAACTCCTCCTAAGATTTGAAGTCATGTGACGACGTTGGACGGCAGTATTGTAGTGACGGGCCGTATCCGTAAATATGAACACTCGATGCGCTTTGTGCAAATGCAGGTCGCGTTGCTATCATAGGCGATCGTCGAAGTGTTATCGGCGGCGCCATTTAACCGATATCGTGCAAACGGGTAGAATTGTCTCATGAGCAAAGCAAGTTGGAAAACGGTAAAAGTATACGAAGATATCACCTATAAGAAGTCAAACGGGGTGGCTCGGATTGCGTTTAATCGGCCGGAGGTGCGTAACGCCTTTCGACCCAAGACCGTCGCCGAACTATTTGAAGCGTTTCTCGATG
>CAYSMQ010000573.1:0-2745 GCA_964432035.1 uncultured Ardenticatenaceae bacterium | reverse complement strand
TGTTGGAAGGGGTCACGACGATTACCCTGAGCCTGGAAAAGGTGGACGCGCCGGAGCGCACATTCACCTGGGGCGTGCAGTAAACGACCGGAAAGTCGCCCTTTAAAGAGGAGGATTTCGATGAATAGCGTAACCTATCGCAAACAGCAAGTCGTGCAGCGGCAAAAGCGACAACGCCGTAGTCAGGTCTTGTCCCTAATTGTCGCGGCGCTTGGCGTTCTTTTGCTAGGCGCGGGCATATACCTGTACGTGCAGCAAGGACAGGATGCCGAAGCGTCAATGGATTACACAGCGGCGGATGTGTCCCATGAGGCGCCAATCGTGGCTCAGCACGAGATGGGCGCCGGTCCGCCGATCCCCTTCCTACCGGCCGGTGAAGCGCAACCGAAGATTGTCGTGCCCGAAACGCGCTTTGATTTCGGCCGTATCGGGCCACAGGACGTGGTGGAGCGCACTTTCATCGTGCGCAATGAAGGGGAGGCGCCGCTGACGATCAGCCGCGCTTATACCACCTGCGGCTGCACCGTCGCCGAATTCTCGGCCACCGTCATTCCCCCGGGCAAAGTTGCCACCGTGCGCGTCATCTTCGACGCCGGCTTTCATGACACGGCGGGACAGACGGTGCGGCGCGGCATCATCATCGAGAACAACGACCCTAACCAGTCACAGGCCGAGATCTGGGTGCAGGCCGCCGTAAACCGCGAGTAGCCGGATCATGCGACGCCTCCTCCTTTTTCTCTTGTTCGTATTAAAGAGTAACTGACAATGAAACGACTCCTGCCCCTTGTCCTTATCCTGGCGCTACTGACGCCGTTAGCCGTCGCTTGTGGGAGCCAACCGGCCGCTGGCGAAGCGCACGCTTACACGCTGGCGCCTCTGACACAAATGCCACAAAAAGTGCAGGATGCGCCCAGCTCTGTGCGCGAGGCGTATCAGTTCGCGGCGCACAATGAGGACGTGCTGAGCGCCCTCCCCTGTTACTGTGGCTGCGGCGCGATGGGCCACGACTCTAACTACGACTGTTATATCGCCGGCAGTGATGAAAGCGGCGAACTCACTTACGACAACCACGCTCTAGGCTGCCAGATTTGCGTGGACATCACGCAGGACGCCATGCGCATGTTGGACGACGGTGAGAGCATGGGCCAGATCTATGCCTACGTGGACGCCACGTACAGCCGCTTTGGACCGCCGACGACGGCGACCGAAGGTCGCTAGAGAGTAGACGGTCGACGATGGACGATAGACGACGGCAGTTCCGAGGAACTGCTTTCAAACGGCTACCAAAGGTGGCGTGGCGGAAGTGCTTTCTAGTGCTGCAGCAGTGGGCGCCCTTTTGCTGCTTGTGGCGGCTGCACCGTTCCGCGGCTCTGCGGCGGGCGAGCGAACGGTGCGTCTTGAGGCCAGCCAGTATCGTTTTGAACCGGGAACCGTCAGCGTCAATCGTGGGGATACGGTGACGATTGAGCTGGTCGCTACCGACGTGGTCCATGGCCTGTACCTTGACGGTTACGGGTTGGAGCTGGCTGCCGACCCCGGGCAGACCGCGCGCATGACCTTTGTCGCCGACCGGCCGGGTACCTTTCGCTTCCGTTGCTCCGTTTCCTGCGGGGCCATGCACCCGTTCATGATTGGCAAGCTGCGCGTGGGCAACAACTTTCTCCTCTGGGCCGGAGTGGGGCTGGCATTGGTCGCTGCCGTCGCCGGTGTCAGCCTCGGGAGTAAGGAGTCGTGATTCGTCAGGAATGGCAACGTCCGTCCGCTGCCAAGGTAGCCGGCGCCCGGGAGAAGGCCCCGACAACAGAGGCCGGCGAAAGCTTCCGCTACGATCTGCTTCGTCTGCCCTTGGTCCGGCACCTGCTCGCCAGCCGCTGGCCCCAATTTATCATCCGGGCGCTGGCGCTGGCCGGATTCCTGCTGGCCATTATCGCGGGCATTGCCGGCACGCCGGTGGGCAACCGCAACTTCGCCATCGTCTTCGTCTGGATCGCCTGGTGGGCGCTGCTCATCCTTGTGGCCGTACCGCTGGCCGGCCGTGCCTGGTGTTCGGTCTGCCCCATTCCGATGGCGGGCGAGTGGCTGCAACAGGGGGCCCTCCTGGCCCCAAGTGAGAAGACACGGGGCCGGGGCCTGGGGCGGCGCTGGCCGAAACGCTTTAACAATATCTGGCTGCAAAACGGTGGCTTTGCCCTCCTCGCTCTCTTCAGCGCCGTGGTCCTGACCAACGCCCTAGTCACCGCGCTGGTGCTGACTGCTTTTCTGTTGCTGGCCACGGCCACGGCCCTGATCTACGAGCGGCGCGCTTTCTGCCGCTACCTGTGCCCGGTCGGTGGCTTTATCGGGCTATACGCCCAAGCTGCGCCACTGGAAGTGCGAGTGAAAGACAGCGCCGTCTGCGCCACTCACCGCGAAAAAACCTGCTACACGGGCAACGCTGTCGGCAACAACCGCGGCTACGGTTGCCCCTGGGGCGTCTTCGCCGGTGGTCTCTACAAGAACACCTACTGCGGCCTCTGCCTGGAATGCGTGCGCACCTGCCCCAAAGACAATATCGCCTTCCAGATCCGCGCGCCAGGCGCCGATCTAGCCGAGCCGCGCGGCCGGCGGCTGGACGAAGCGTACAAGGGTTTTATCATGCTGGGCAGCGCCGCCGTCTACAGTGCGGTGATGCTCGGTCCCTGGGGCGCGCTCAAGGATGCAGCCTACCAGGTGGGTTCCCTGCCCTGGCTGGCCTACGCGGCGGTC
>CAYSMQ010000572.1:0-2759 GCA_964432035.1 uncultured Ardenticatenaceae bacterium | reverse complement strand
CGTGAGCAGCGCGCACTTCTTCGCGCGCGGCGTCTTCGGCCGCCTGCACGCGTAGGGCCACTGCCCGCACGCCTACCGTCGTGGTCGCCGCAACGATGAAGACGAAACCAAAGATCACGCGCCAACTGCTTCGCGCCCGCCGCCTCACAGCGCGCCAGGCGCTCTCATCGGCAGGCGCTTGGGGAACGGTTGCCTGCGGCCGATCCCAACCGTGCTCTTCGTCTGTCCGCCAATCGAAGTTTGTCATATTCGTCGCAGGTGCCGGGCACTTGCGAAGTGCCCGGCACCTTCACTCAACGATTCACCCACGCCAGCGACTTACACTGTAGCGAACCGCTGCCAACGTACTTCTGGAGCAGTGGCTCGTCTGGGTCGCCACTTGGCGTCGACAATTCAACATGGTACCTACCCACACGCGCCAGCCATTGGCCATCGGCCGACCAATCATGCGCGTGCGCGGGCTGCGGAAGCGCGTTGAGGGTATCTAGAACAATTTCGCCACTGTCTAGATTGAGCATCACGAAGTGCGCCGACTCCAGGATCATCGGCGGCACCACGTACATGGTCAGCCAGGCGCCGTCCGGTGAGATGAGCGTGTCCGGCGAGGAGACGACGGCCTGCGGCACGTAGGTCAACGGCGTGATCTCTGTGAGGTTCCACGCCTCGTCAAAGCGGGCCACAAAGAAATGGCGCGTGCCGCTGCGCGCCAAAGTTACACCACCGACGATGGCTTTGGCGTCGGGCAGCTTAAAAATTTGCGCAAAGCGCCAGTTGCGTCCGTCAGATTCTCTTTCCAGGGACGCGAGCACGGGATCAAGCGACAACAACGGCTCTCCCGGCACAGGAGATAGGCCATTGACGCCGGCCTCTGCTGTCGCTATCTGCGCGCCGTCTTCGGAGACAAGGGCCAGCGTACTTTCGTCCAGCCAAACCGGTATCTGGGTACTGTGTATTACCGACCGCTGCCACTGTGAGAAGTCGCGGCTGACCAATGTCACAAAACCAGAATCTGGCGACCACACCGCTAGTTTCTCCCCATCTGCCGACCAGGATGGAAGCCCGGGTAACGTGTGTTGCGGGCAGCGACCTTCCACGTCGCACTGGGCCAGATCAAGCAGTAGGGCGTAATCAACCGTCCGTCCGCTCTGCGCTTGGCGCCATATGGGCATGTACCGTCCCAGGGGATCGGTCGGTAGACTGTAGGCGGGCGCAAAGTTACCGGAAAGGGGTATTTCCTCGCCGTTAATCAGTAACCGCGCGGGCAGACGCGCTGGATCGGCCGTATTGCGGTCGAAAAGGACCACGCCATCGTCGCCGGGCGTGGGCACAAGCAACGGCGTGCGTCCACGCACCGCTTGCTTGTAGGTCCACCGTTCGAGTAGTGGATCGTAATCATACAGGGCGCGCTGTCCTTCTTCATCCTGGCAGATTAATTTCAGCGTCTGTTCAGGCTGTAGGTCGGCTATCGCTTGCGCCCGATTGGCTTGCGTAAAGATAAAGTCGCGCCAGGCGGCCTCTAGTCCCGAGCGGTCGGCGACCACGTCCAGTTCAAGGAAGGGCTGCACCCAGCCCCAGAAACCGAAGGCGTCCACCAGCGCGCGCTGCAAATCGGCGACCGACGCCCCGGACTGCCGGCGCAAGAACGCCTGAAATGCCGCCAGCTGCGCCCGATCGGAAGGCGTGAAGGGGGTTTCGTAGGTTCCGTACCATACGAGGTCCAGCTCGCGCAAGGTTCTAAGCGACGACACCATCTCCACGTAGTCGGCATCTCGCAGCGGCGACGGTCCATACCCTAGCTCATGGGCCAGCGTGGCTCCCAGTACGTCCATGAACTGCCCACCGCGACAACAATCGAAATCCAGCAAGCGCTGCGCGGCTGCTACGAGCAGATAGTGGGCGTAGCCGCGCGCGAGCGCCTCCTGAGAAACTTCGTCGGTGCCAATGCCCACCAATGTGGGGGACGGCAGGCTAAGCTCACCAAACAGGAAGCGGGGGTACCGATCGCCCTTTAAGCGCTGCAGCAGGTCACCTCCGGCGCCGAGATGCACCTCGAACGGCGCCTCTTGCGCGCAGGGTGCCGACAACTCATCGCAGAGCGCCACTACAGCCTCGTCCAATATGGGTAACATGGCTTCGACCGTCGCGGCATCGCGTTCATGATAGAAAACGGTCACGAATTGCCCGCTTTGTGACAGTGACGGACCCCAGAACGCTTCTTCAGGCGGCGAGAGCAACCAGCGCTGCGCGCCGCGGCGGTAGACGTGCGTTTGCTCCAGCCAGGCGCTCTCCCCGTTAAGATCCCCGCCGGCAATCGTATACGCGTGGCGCGTGGTAACGTACGCTTCCTGCAAGTCGGGCGCCCAGGCGATGTCGGTGACGGTGGCCTCTTGACTTGTTGGCTCAAACCCCAGCGCCGTCGCCGCCCCGGCAAAGAGAAGTCCTTGTTCCAGTAATTGCTGCTGCGTTTCGGTCCAGCGCGGATCACGCCCAGAGAGCAGCGTGGTCAGCAGTTCTTTGTCCCCCTGCGCCGTGGCGCGCAGCGCCAGAGTATGGCTGGAGCGCACGTCTCGCTCGCGGGCCTCCCTATTACGCTCGGCCTGCTGATTGATGTTTCGCCACAGAAAAGCGCCTGAGACCAGCACGACGAATAGCAGCAGAGCAACCTGCCTCAGACGGCGGGACGAAAATTGTTTCTCGGCGGCGGCGCTTGAGGAGTCAGGATCCGAGCCCAGCTCCTCGTCCGTGCGCCAGTTGAAGTT
>CAYSMQ010000571.1:0-2780 GCA_964432035.1 uncultured Ardenticatenaceae bacterium | reverse complement strand
ACGTTTCTTTGGCTGAACAACGCTCCTGTCAATATCGTGAATACGCTGGCTATCGCTACTGAAGAGGAAGCAACATGGTTATTACTGACGCAGTGAAACCCCTGCCTGGCCCAAAGAACTTTTTGGGCCTCAAAAACATCCGCGACATGGGCCAACAAGGCATACTGCGCTTTGTCGGCGACCTCTGGCGCCAATACGGTGATATTTTTGAAATACGGGTGGGGCCGAAGAAGCTCATCATTGTCGTCCATCCGGACGACGTCCGCCACGTTACACTGACCAACACACAGAATTACGAAAAGGGCGAAAGTTATGATTCAGTGCGCAAATACGTGATTGGTAATGGTGTTGTGACCAGTACGGGCGAATTGTGGAAACGCCAACGCCGTCTAATGGCCCCGTTCTATACGCCAAGCGCCGTACAAGAATTCTCAGAAATCTTTATCCGTGACACGGTGGCTATGACAGAGCGCTGGCAGCAACTTGCCGATAGGCAAACCCCAGTAGAAATGATGGACGAGATGGCGCTGATCACCGCCTCCATCATCCTCAAGGCCGTCTTTAGCACCGAATCTGAGCAAGACATCCTTCAGATCAAGGAATCTGTGGAAACGATGATCACTTATGCCAGTAGGAAGGGCATGATTCCCTTTGGAGTTCCAGATTGGGTACCAACGGCGGCAAACAACAACTACTGGAAAGCCCGCGAACTGGTTCATGACTACATTAACTCCGTGTTGGACACTCGTCTTGCCATGGATGAATCCAAATATCCGGACGACCTCCTGTCGAAGCTCATTACAGCCGAGGACCCCGAAACTGGTGAGCGAATGTCGCGTGAGCTGTTGCGCGATGAAGCTTTAACGAACTTTTTTGCCGGCTACGAAACATCCGCCCGCGCCATGAGCTATACGTGGTATGCCCTGGCCAAGAATCCAACTGTAAGAAAAAAACTACATGAAGAACTAGATCATGAATTGGACGACACCCTTCCAACGCTGGATGACCTAAAGCGGTTACCTTATACCCTGCGCACCATCAAAGAGACGTTGCGTCTCTATCCCCCGGCGCCAATGTACGCCAAAGATGTGATAGACGACGACGTGATCGAGGGCTACCACATCGAACGAGGGTCGGTGATAATGCTCTTTCCCTATTACACTCACCGGCATCCAGATTTTTGGGATGAGCCCACGCGCTTCGATCCAAACCGTCACGCGCCCGAAGCAGAACAGGAGCGCCACCCACAAGCCTATCATCCGTTTGGATCGGGCAAGCGCATCTGTTTGGGAAACCACTTCTCGTTGCTGGAAACGCACATCATGCTGGCAATACTGGCGCAACGGTTTGACCTGCAATTGCCGCCAGATTATGAGGCGAACTTTACGACCGGCGGCACTCTTAATCTGAGCAACGGCCTGCCCATGATAGTAAAGCGCCGTTAACGGCTAATCAGCGTCTGTTCCTGAGGGTAAGAGCCAACGCTCCCAACCATAGAAGCACAACGGCCAGCGTAATCCAACGTCCGGTCGCGAACGATGTCGGCCTGAACTCAAATTGCACCGTATGTTCGCCCGCCGGAACGAACACGCCACGAAACATCCCATCTACCGTGTGCACGTCTACCGGCTCGCCGTCCACGGCCGCCTGCCAGCCCGGATAGGCAGCGTCAGTTAAGACCAGCACAGAAGCTGCCTCGCTGGATGTCTCCACGACCACTTCTTCCGCACGGTAGCTTACGATCTGCGCCTCGCCGAGCTGTCCGCTGCCTTCTTGTGCCACGCCTTCGCCTACCAACACTGACCGGGTCCGTGCATCAAACTCGTCCTGTGCCATCACCTCAACGCTCTGCCCCACGTCCACAGCCCATTGCCAATCGTGTACCAGAAAGGCGCGCGGCATGACGTCGAGATTCTCGTAAATCTTGACGTCGCCCGAGTAAATCAGACGGTAATTGCCCGGCACAATGGTGCGAAATGTCATGTCCCGCTCATCAACCAGCGCCAACCCACGCAAAGAGACGGGCTCGCTTCCCCCCGTGACCGCCACGCCCTGCGGCGCAAGTGGCGCTGGAAACCCGACGCGCCACAACCCATCCTCGACGCCTTCCGGCCCTATCTTCACTGCGTCGCCCGCTGCGGTGGTCACCGTCACGCGCTCGGGCGCCTCGTCGGCCAATATCCACAACGCCGTGGCCTCGAACGCCGGAACATAGCCAACCGCAACTTGCTCCCCGGGCTCAATTGCGCGCGCGTGCTGCGTGTCGAAGAACACGTCGGCGCGCCACTCGTCGCCGACCTTGTCAGTAATCACGTAACGCGCGCCAAACAGGTCGAGCCAGCGCGCCTCTGGCACGGCGTCCAAATACTCACGCAGACGCCCGTCGCTGGCGGTAACCCCTTCCGGCAGCACCAGGCTCATCACCCTGACATAGTCTCGCAGAGGCAATACGCCTCCGTCAAAGCCGTCAACGGAAGCCAAATCGTGTGCCAACGGCAAGTTGGGCGCAATGATCTCCTTCTGCTTGATGGCGATTATCAGATCATAGAAGCCCTCCTCCGACAGGCGGTCGCCATACACGGTCTCCAGCTCTGCCAGGTCGCCCGGATCGAAGAAGATGTCCGACAGACTCAGCACCCGCCCCGGTGGCGCCGCGCACTGGTCAGGCAGCAGGTCACATCGCTGCAGCGCCTGCAAACGGGTGATGGATGGTCGCAAATCGAGAAACGCCGCCGGAGAGGTGAGCCGGTTGTAGGGCAGTGTGCGCGATCCCAAGAACA
>CAYSMQ010000570.1:2204-2789 GCA_964432035.1 uncultured Ardenticatenaceae bacterium | reverse complement strand
GTCCCGTCCTGCTGCGGGTTCAGAATGACGCTCTTCAGACTGCGTCCTATCAGATGCGGATAGCTTTCCTGAATCTCGTCCTCGCTCAGCCCCGCAAACGCCAGCAGCGTAGGCGCATGAACCAGGTGCGAACCGACGGCAGCGGTCCGCTCTCCCCGAGGCCCATCCGGCGCGCAGACGGTCAGGTTTACAATAGCTGCCTCATCATAGTGGATGGCGCCCTTTTGCATCATGCGGTGAGCGCCGTTCATCTCACCGTGGTCACCCGTGAAAAAAACCACCGTGTTCTACCACAGGTTCTGGCGGTCCATAGCTTCCAGGATCTTGTAGAACTGATAGTCCACGAGTCGCATGCAGTTGACCAGGTAGTTGCGCCATTTGAGCCACAGGTCGTCACGTCCTTCGGGCACGCGCCCGTAATTGAAGTCGGTGCTCTCCTTGTAGACGTGGACCCCGTACGGTTGCATGTCGAGATCGTCGTCAAAGTTGTCCGGCAGCTCGATATCCCACTCCTTGTCGAACCAGCCCAACCGCTGCTGTGGCGTCTTCAGCGGGCCCATGGACCCACCCGGCGGCGGCATCTCG
>CAYSMQ010000570.1:0-2194 GCA_964432035.1 uncultured Ardenticatenaceae bacterium | reverse complement strand
GGAGATGAGCGTCCATCCCGCGAATGCGACCGGGCGGCATCTCGACCGGATCCGAGAGGTAGAACATGATGTCGTGGGGGTTGACCATGCTGCTCACCAGCAGCCAGGGTTGGTCGAGCGTGGGCGCCTTTGTTTCCAACCAGTCCACAGTCTCAAAGGCGACGGTGCCGTCTAGTTTCGCGCCTTCCAGCGGCGCGCCGTACATCTCGCCCCATTGCTGGAAGTCGGAGAAGCCGTAGGATTCCAGCGCGTCTTCGTTGTGTTCCAGCCACGACAGGTGCCACTTGCCTTTAAAGGCCGTATAGTAGCCTTGATCGCGCAACATCTGGCCAATGGTTGGAATGTCATGGGACAAGCCTTCAATCCAGCCGAAGTTGGTATTCTCATAGGCCCCGGTCTCGGTTGCGTGGGCGCCTGTCCACATCGTCGCGCGCGACGGGGTGCAGATGGGCACGGTGCAGTAGTGACGGTCGAAACTCACGCCCTGCGCTTCCAGCCGCTCCATTGCCGGAAAGGGGACGTCGTCTGGCAACGCCATATGCGTGTCCCACTGGTCGATACACAGGATCAAGATGTTGGGTCGGTTGGCGCCCCTTTTACTGGTCTGGGCTGATTTCACAGGTCCCTCCTTGTTTGTTGAACCGGTGGCGCGCTCGGAGATCGGCAACAACGGTTTTGAAAAATGACTGCCCGCACGCTAGAACGATGATCACAGAGTATCAAATTGAATTGAGAGGTTCAAGGGGCGCTGTACTCTTTGTATCTAGATTTATGCCGTCTGATGGATCAGGTAACCTCATTTCCTACTTATGTCCCCATCGACGTTAGCTCCTGCTTTCACCGCGATATTCGAAGTAGCATTAGCAAAGCGTCGTTCTTGACGATTATTTTCTGTTTACATTGATGACTTATACTGACTAATATTCCAGGTCCGCAGATCGAACGTTCGACGATAGTTATTAAAGGAGAAATGGACAAATGACTGAGACGGAACCATCGGTACAGGCGGAGAACCGGGAGGCATGGCCGTCTCTGCCAATTCAAGAGTGGGAAGATACGTGCCATACGCTGCACATGTGGACGCAAATCGTAGGCAAGATCAAGCTTGCGCTGGCCCCTCACATCAACCACTGGTGGCAAATCCCTTTGTACGTTTCTTCGCGTGGTCTGACCACTTCTGCGCTGCCGTACGATACGCAAACCTTGACACTCGTATTCAATTTTGTCGATCACCTTCTCGAAATAAGAACGAGCAGTGGCGTCGAGGAAAACGTCAGGCTGGCGCCGCGCTCGGTAGCCGATTTCTACGAAGAAGTGATGGCCAAGCTGCGTGAAGTTGGAATGCCCGTGCAGATTTTCACACGGCCGGTAGAGGTAGCAGAGGCAATTCCCTTCGAGGAGGATGACGAACACGATTCCTACGATAGGGAATACGTCGAGCGCTTTTGGCGCGCTCTGACTCAGGTCGATCGTGTTTTCACGCAGTTTCGCGGAGAGTTCATTGGCAAAGCCAGCCCGGTTCAGTTTTTCTGGGGTTCCTTCGACCTGGCCGTCACTCGCTTTTCCGGCCGGCCGGCGCCACCACATCCGGGCGGTATGCCCAACGTGGGAGACTGGGTGATGCGTGAAGCGTATTCACATGAACTCAGCAGCGCCGGCTTCTGGCCAGGAGGTCAGGGGGTTGATGCGGCGTTCTACTCCTATGCTTATCCCGAGCCCGAAGGATTCCGCGAGGTCGCCATCGGTCCCGAAGCAGCTTATTATCACGAGGATCTGGGCGAGTTTTTCCTGCCTTATGAAGATGTGCGGCAGGCAGAGCAACCCGACGAAATGCTAATGGAATTTCTGCAGAGCACATATGAGGCAGCGGCCGAATTGGGTGACTGGGATCGTTCTGCTCTGGAGCGGCAGTAAGCGCTCCGGTCTGGCCCATGGCTCGTCCGTTTACACTGCGGTCGTCGTTCTGGACCGAACCAAGATGAAGTGGCAGTCAATTTTGCAGGCGAAGCTGAAAAGAGCTACTGAATAGGTTCTATTTCTATGGTTGTGACGAAACGGATACGCTTTGAGACCGGGGGCGACGCCGACGTCGTCGATATTACCGGAGAGGTAGGGCGCGCCATCGCCGACAGCGGGCTTGAGAATGGTACGGTGACCGTTTTTTCGCCGTCGGCGACGAGCGCGCTGACTACAA
>CAYSMQ010000569.1:0-2798 GCA_964432035.1 uncultured Ardenticatenaceae bacterium | reverse complement strand
ACGGCAACGCCGGCGACGGGCTCTTCTGCGGCCTCTACAGCCTGCTCAACCAGGCACCAGAATCCACTCCGCCGGATGAGGGTAGCAACAATCCTCCAGATCCCGTGCCCGAGGGCGGCTACCAGATCCGCCTTGTCGGCTCCACCGGATTCGGCGGCGCCAGCCGCGAAGCGATGGGCAGCTTTGCCATCTCAGGCAGTCCCGACGGCGACGGCGACGGCATGCCCGATGGCTATGAAGAGGAATACGGCGTCGACAACCCCAACGCCGATCCTGACCTGGACAGCCAGAGTTCACCTCTGTCATTTACCAACCTTGATGAATACTTCTATGGCACCGATCCCACCAACTCCGATACGGACGGCGGTGGTGAAAGTGACAGCAGTGAGGTCGAAAATGGACGCGATCCGCTCTCACCCGACGACGACGTGATCGAAGCGCCTGACTTCTTCCACGTACGCCCGGGCAACGGCGGCGTCGGTCTGGAATACGACGTCAAGCAGGACTACGCGCTGATGCGCCTCTTCCGCGCACCCAGCGTCGACGGCCCGTGGTCGTTCCACGAGCTCAACCTGCCGCTGACCGGTCATTACACCGACACGCAGGTCACCAACGGAGAAACGTACTTCTACCGTCTGGAGGCGCAAGATGGCGACGGCAACCGCTCGGCCATCATCGGCGCCAGCGATCCCAACATGGGCGCGACGCCCAGCGTGGATCCTCATCCACCGCTGGCTTACGTGCTCATTAACGGCGACGATACGGAGACGGCCTTCCGCGACGTGATGCTGACCTTTGTGCCGCCTATGGAAGAGGTGGCCCTCTTCGAGGACATCACTGAAATGATGATCAGCAACGATCCGCACTTCGAAGGCGCCCAGTGGCGGGATTTCCAAGAAGAGTGGCCCTGGACGCTGGCGCCCACCGAACCAGGTTCAGCTGCCAAGGTTTACGCGCGCTTCAGGGACGACGCCGGCAACGTCTCGACGACGGCCGTCGGTAGCATCCGCTACACGCCGTACACGCTCAATTTACCAATCTTCATGAGGTAGGGTCATAGGATGAGAAACCGGGCTTTTCGAAGAAGCCCGGTTTCTCGCTTTGCAACGCTTGTCAGCAGGGGGAAGGAGCATGTGAATGTTGGCGCTGATAGGGGGCCTTGCCCGGCCTGGCAAGACGAGCCAGACGCGCCGGAAGTGAGCTGCGACGCGCTCGAACGCCGGTTGCCATGTGTGCCTGTTGCGCTTCACGTAGGGCCTGCGCTTTGCGTATTGCTCGTATCTCGTGTGATTGTAGTGGAATCATTGCCATCGTCTCCTTGCATCTGCTGTCTGTTATGCTGACAGTGTAGGCAAGGCGTGTCCCCCCTCCGTCCCCCAAAGCGTCCCCTATTTTGTCTCTCTTAGATCGCTTCCAGAATGCCGGAGTTGAATTGTATATGGAACGCGCGGTCACCTTCGACGATGGGATCGGCTTGTTCGCCGCGGGGCTCGAAGCTAAGGGCGCGGCGCAATTCCCGCCGACGCCCGTCGATGATAAGGGTATAGGGTATTCCCCAATCGGCCGTGCCACGCATGAAATTGTAGGCGCGGCGCGCGGTCCAGCGACGGTCCAGCTCAAAGTCGCTTTCTCCCGGACGTCCCTGATAGCTGCCGTCGCCTTCTTGTGCTCGCAACGACAGCTCGTCCCTTTGCAGCGTTTGCAGGAGCCGGTCGAACATGCGACCGCCGCGTTCGCCTAACAGCATCTCGATTTCGGCTGCTTCCATCCCGTCTTGGAGATGCGTGGTCTCCTGCAAGGCGATCGGTCCTGTATCCAACCCCTCGTCAAGGGCGTATATCGTCAACCCGATTTCGCGCAGTCCAGCGCGCAGTTGCCAGAAGAGGGGGTACGGTCCGCGATACGCCGGTAGCCGCGATGGGTGCAAGTTGAAGAAGCCGTGTGCCGGCAAACGCAGCACTGATTTGGGGATGCGATAAGCAAAACAGGAGACGAGGGCCACGTCTGGCCTCAGTTGGCGCAACGCGCTTTGCGCCTCTACGCTCTGTAGGTTGCCGGCCTCGAATAGTGGGATATCGTGCTCCCAGGCAAGGTGCAGGACGCTGCGTGGTGTGCTGATGAGCGATAACGGTTGGGCCGCTCCGCCGGGTTGTGGCAATTTGCGCCAGGGGATCCCTTTGCGCGGCGCGGCGATGACCACAGCCTTGAACCTGTGTCCGGCCTGTAGTAAGTGGCGCAAGGGGACGGACGAAAGCGGTCCCCCCATGCCTAGATAAATGAGGCGCATCTTGCCTGATTTTGACGTACTCAACTCGGCGTTCTATTATACCAAGTGTCATGTTTCATGTGTCACGTGTCACGTGGCACCTTAAAACTTGACACTTGACACCTGACACTTGACACGCCCATAACAAGAGGCTTGTAATGGCACGATTTGAAAAGACAGTCACACTGGTTAATTGCGCCAGATTTGGAGAAGAGTTGCCTGCCCTGGAGCGTCCGCCGTTTCCCGGCGAACTGGGCCAGCGAATTTATGAGAACGTGTCCAGGCTGGCCTGGAGCTCCTGGCAACAGCAATCTACGATTCTCATTAATCACTACGGGCTCAACATGGCCGATCCACGCGCCCAAGAATTTCTTATGGAGCAAATGGAAGAGTTCTTCTTTGGCGAAGGTGGGCAACAGGTCAACATGGATCCCGCGACCGCCGCCGGCGCGCCGCAGAAGAAGTAACGCGAACCGGCTCTTATGTCGCTTTGCTCGTTTCTAGCCCTCGCCTCAGCGCCGGGTCGGGGAGC
>CAYSMQ010000568.1:0-2802 GCA_964432035.1 uncultured Ardenticatenaceae bacterium | reverse complement strand
TTCTCCATCCACGTAGACTTCGCCGGCCATCACCAGCGCCTGCGCCCGCGACCGCGACGCCGCCAACCCCCTCTCCACCAACAACTTATCCAGCCGCTCCTTTCCCTTCACCAATCAACTAATCTCCAATCAATTACCGACCACAGACGACGGACCACAGCCCGCAGAAACCGCCAGTTCCCAGTCTCCAATCTCCAACAACCAGTCTCCACTCTTACCCTTGTCCAGCCTCGGCCGTCAGCCGTCCGCGGTCTGTTGTCGCACCACCCAATCCTCAAACGCATCCACCAACGACTGTCGCAGATGAATCTGCGGACGCCAGCCCGTATCGCGCGCAATACGATCGTAGCTGCCGAAGAGCACCGGTGTCTCCGATGGGCGCATGCGCTCCTCATCATAAACAATCTCCAACCCCACCTCCGCGATCTCTACCAACACGTTGAGGATGTAATGTATGGGCACTGCCTGTCCAGAACAGATGATATACGTTTCTCCTGGCTTACCATTCTCCGCCAGGCACCGGTAGGCGCGCACGACATCGCGAACGTCAGTGAAATCGCGCTCGGCAGACAGATTACCTACCGAAATGCGTGGCTCTCGTTTTCCCAGTCGAATCGCCGCCAACTGGCTGGCAAAATCGGGCACGACGAACCCCAGCGCTTGCCCTGGTCCAATATGATTAAACGGTCGCGCCTCCACAACCGGCAGCTCAAATCGCTCCCAGAACATAGGAATCAGCCGTCCCGCCGCCCACTTGCTCACGCCATAAGGATGGTGCGGATCCGGATCGCTCTGCTCATCAATGGGCAACTGCTCCGGCTTCACGACGCCATAGATTTCGGCGCTGGTTACTGCCACCACTCTGGGCTTGCCGTGCGCCACGGCCGCCTCCAGCAGATTGGCCGTGCCTACCGTATTTACGCTTATCGTCCTCGCTACATGCTCCCACGATTGCGCCGTCAGGGCCCAACCCGCCAGATGATAGACGACCTCGGCCCGCGAGTCGCGCAACGCCGCGTCCAGTGAGGCTCTGTCCAGCAAGTCACCTTCTAGCCGGTGGAACGAATCATGCTGGGGGTATTCGCCGGGATCGTCCGCATGGTAAACTAGGCCGAAAACTTCATGACCCGTATCCAGCAGATCCGCCACCAGGTGCGAACCTGCAAACCCCGTTGCTCCGGTCACCAGTACGCGCAATCCAATCTCCTTATTCCAAGTAATGCCAGTATCGCCCCACCGCGGGCAATATTATACCCATCGCCTACCCCCACGCACATCGCGCGTATCCCAACCTGCCCAAATAAATGCCAATGCCACACTACTATCCTTAACCTGCCCTGCTGCAAACCTACAAACTTACTACCTGCCCCCTTGCCGACCTGCCACTTGCCAACAACCACCCTGACAAGCCATAATGGCGTTATGGATCCCGCCGTGCTAGAGAGTTTCCTCCCTGCTCTGCAAGAGGAATCGGACGTAGAGCTACTCGCCGCATACACCGTGCCGCCTGCCGGAGATGGCTACTTTCTAAGCCACCGCTTCGAAGCTGCCTTGCTCCTGCTAATAGCCCAGGCTGAGCAGATTCATCCTGCCCGGCAGGCAATCCGGCGTCTTCGCGTGGATTGGAACAACATCTTCGAAGCGCCGCCCATCATATTCACTCCCACCGATCTGCGACAACACACGCGCCTCTTCCCCCTTTTCGCCAAGCATCTCGCCACCTACGCCGAGCGCCGTTGTGGAGACGCGCTCCCGCTGGTTTCGGCTCCTGACCCCCATCCCATCGAACGTCTCGCCTTCCTCGTAAAGGAAGCGATAGACGCATCTGAGGCCCTCGTGCCGCAAAAAGACGCACGCCAGTCGCTGCGGCGACTGCAACGCCTGGTCGACGAGCTTGGCAACGACCCGGAACCATCATCCTTCGGCGGCGAGGGCCGGCGGCCTGCAGATCTCTTTGCCCGCGTTCAGGTCCATCTGCGCCACTCTATCGATAACCTGCCTGTTATGGCGCAACAGCACACACGGATCGTGAAAGATGCCCGCGAACCAAACCTCCTCGCCTTCTATGAAGATCAGCAGCGCCTGCTTGTTATCATCCCTCCTCTGTCCGCCAACCTTCTCCGTAGGATCGACTGGAGCTCCTTGGCCGGCCCCATGCCTTCCCAATTCACCACGCTCAATGTTGCCACGACTGACCAGCTATTCCTGACCATTCAGGCCACCCGCGCCCTGGACTTTGCACTCGGCGGCTTTCGACGGCGGTGGGGTGCAGAACTGCTTTCGGGCCTTCGTGTCACAGCGCGCGCCGTTTTCCGACAGGCTGCCCGCAAGTCCGCCTCTTTGCTGGCCGATGGCGTCCTTGGCGCCTATCTGCTGGCGCCTGACGACGAGGGCGTCCACCGCGTCATCCACGATTACCAGAACCGGCTTCTCAACGTGCGCCTGGAAAACGAATTGCTCTACCGTCTGCTGGATGTATCTCGCTCGGAACCCGAACAACCGCTACCCCGGCGCGACGAACCACTTACGGAACGGATTGATGCCATTGCCGAACATCTACGCTGGTGGACCGCGCACTACCTGCAGCAGATGGAGTCGTATCCCGTCGAACACAAATTAAGCCCGCCGTGATCCGCGAACGTTTCCTGGCCTTGTTCCGCCGTTCACGCGCGGAAATGCTGCCCGGGGTTCACCTGTACTTTTTCCTGCTCGTCGTCGTCTTTCTGCAACCGGCGCCGGACCTCGTCACGCCTGGCCCACCACAAACGGTGACCACCGAGCACCCCATCACCGGCGTGCACA
>CAYSMQ010000567.1:0-2802 GCA_964432035.1 uncultured Ardenticatenaceae bacterium | reverse complement strand
GTGACATCGACGTGGAGCAGCGCGCAGCGGGGCGAGAGCGGATCGTGGGGCTGCCACTGGTCATCGAAGATGAGGTGCGTGGTAGTTTGGTCCTGGGCATCCACCGGGAGGCGCCGGCGCTGACCAGACGGGACTTCTCACTACTGACGACCGTTTCGGGCCAGCTGAGCATGGCCATGGAAAAAGCGACGCTCTACGAACAGCTGCAAGCGCGGGAGGCGCTGCGGGGAGAGCTATACCACCAGATTGTCTCGGCGCAGGAGGGAGAACGCCAACGCATCGCGCGCGAGCTGCACGACGGCACCGGACAGGTGCTGACCGGTCTGGGGCTGGGATTGATGGCAGCGGCCGAAACGGTAAAATCGGATCCAGACTTGGCGTCACAGCAGCTAATCGCCCTGAAAGATTTAAATGCCCGCGCCTTGCAGGAGCTGAGAGATCTTATTGCCGACCTGCGTCCCTCGGTGCTGGATGATTTGGGCCTGGTACCGGCTTTGCAGGCGCAGGCGCAGGAGTTCGGCGAGCGTACGGGCGTCGAGGCGTCGCTGCTGGTGGGCGGCAAGCGGCAGCGACTGGAGCCGGAAGTTGAAATCGTCCTCTTCCGCATTGCCCAGGAGGCGCTGACGAACGTTAGCAAGCACGCAGGAGCGTCAAAGGTACTGATGCGCTTAGAGTTTGAAGAGGAGCGCGTGCAGCTGGTGATCACGGATAACGGGCACGGCTTCGATCCGCGCGCGGCGATGCAAGTGAACGGTGCACAACGGCGCGCCTGGGGTTTGCTGGGGATGCAGGAGCGCGTCGCGTTGGTCGGCGGCGTGTGCGAAATCGCCTCGAGAAAAGGCGACGGCAGCACCGTGCGCGTCGTGATACCATTGAACAGCGAGGAAGAGAACGATGAGTAAAGAAAAAATCAGGTTGCTATTAGCAGACGATCATCTCGTGGTGCGCTCGGGGCTACGCATGCTCCTGGAAGCAAAGCCGGACATGGAGATTGTGGGCGAAGCTGAATCGGGGCGCCAAGCAGTGGAGATGGCGGAAAGCGCGCACCCGGACGTGATTCTCATGGATATCCAGATGCCGGACATGAATGGCATTGAGGCCACGCAGCGCATCAAGTCCGTTTCACCACAAACGGCGATCCTGGCGCTGACAATGCACGAAGATGATCATTATTTCTTTGAAATGCTGCACGCCGGGGCGTCGGGTTATGTGCCCAAGCGGGCGGCGCCGGACGAGTTGATGAATGCGATTCGCACCGTGAGCGAGGGCCACGTGTTTTTGCACCCCTCGCTGGCCTCGCGGCTGGTGCAGGATTATTTGAAGCGGGCGGAGTCGGGCGATCAGCCTATGGTACACGACGATCTGACGCCGCGAGAGCTGGAGGTGTTGACGCTGATTGCGGGGGGATTGACCAACGCCGAGATTGCGGACGAGCTCGTTATCAGCGTCAAGACCGTCGACCGCCACCGCGAAAACATTATGCGCAAGCTAAACATGCACAGTCGCATCGACCTGGTCAAATACGCGCTCAAGATGGGTCTTATCGAATTGGAAGATTAGGCCGCCGCGGACGGCGCCAGGTAGCGGGGGCACGTGGGGCACGTATCGGGCAATTTACCTTCTTCGATGAGGCGCGCCTGCCAACAGGGAATGCCGCGGCGCTTGTAGGCTGCGCAATTGATGCATTTCTCTTCGTCACAATTGCGCGTGAGCCAGCAAGGCAAGGAAAGGGCCGGCAGCGGCGCTCTCGTTCCTCCGTTCACGCTTTCTCCAGGCAGTATGGGCGAGGGCAGAGCCGTCGCGCCCTGCTCCTGAGCGGCTTCTTCGGCGGCCCAGCGGTCGAGCAGGCGATTCATCGTGTATCCCAGCGCCATTACCACCAGCAGTGGCACAACACAGCGCAGTGCAAAGAGGCCAATCATGACTACTGATGCCTGCAATTCGTTCATGGGTGTTCCTCAAAAATTAAGAGCGACACACCAGTTGTAAGGGCGGTTCGCGAACCGCCCTTACAAGCTGGTGTCAGTTAATCAATCGGTAGCGCCGGGCGCGAGCGCCACTGTCTCCGGCGCGTGTTCGGTTTCGTGGGCCTCACTGTGGTCGACAATGCCCAGGTAGCGCACGCCCAGGGTAAAAGTCAGCAAACCGTAGGCGATAACGCCCGCGCCGGCCAATATCTCAATCAGCGAGGGGACATAGGCTGTGTAACGGGGCACGAGGTCTTGGGGTAGATAATTAAAGACAACGATCTGGCTGACGATGTTGGTATCCCAACGGTAGGCGACCAGGCCGCCGACGATGCAGATCAGAGCCAGCACGTGCAGGTGAGGTTTACGGCGCAGGCGACTGCTGAGCAGGATAATCATGGGAACAACGGCGCCCAGAATGACTTCGCCAACCCAGAAGTTGAAAGAGAGGCTGCCGGCCATCAGCAGTTGCAACCCTTCGCTACGCCCCGGTTCGTAGGTGTAGTTCATGGCCAACATATCCCAGAAGCGGAAGTAGACATAGACGACC
Organism: uncultured Ardenticatenaceae bacterium; assembly: GCA_964432035.1. GTDB lineage: Bacteria > Chloroflexota > Anaerolineae > Promineifilales > Promineifilaceae > JAAYYY01. The sequence goes on along the minus strand of CAYSMQ010000567.1, from coordinate 285 downwards.
AGCGCCCAACCGATGAAGCGTGAGACCTGATCGAGTAGTTCGTCTTTCACGTTGGCGCGCGGCGTAATCCAGGCGGCAGCTTTTGAGGCGAGCACCGTCATTGCAGGTCCGGCAACAACGGCGGAAACGATGAATAGCACGGCGAGACTGGGCCGGTAAACGACGGGACGGGCCTTGAGGACGCCATAGGTGGCGCCCAGGGAAGATTGGTGCAGCAGGGAGAGGCCGAGGCCCACGGCAGCCAGGAAAGGCGCGGCGCGGTGAATATGGTGTAGGTGCTCAGCA
>CAYSMQ010000566.1:0-2812 GCA_964432035.1 uncultured Ardenticatenaceae bacterium | reverse complement strand
TGGTGGCGACCACGTTGTGCGGCACGGCGAAGGGCACGTCCGTGGAGCCGATGATGCTGTTGCTACGCGTGTTAATAGCAAAGATGCCGTCGCTACCGCCGCCGGGCAGGTTTGTCGTGTAGAAAACCTGGCCGTTTGTCGACATGCCCGCGCCGTGTGCTCCTGGCACGTCAAGCTCGGTCACCGGTTGCAGCGAATGGCGGTCGAAGATGCCCACGACGTCGCTATTCTGGGCCGGGACGTAAATGAGCTTGTTGGTCCTCGTCAGCGACACGTGCGGGTCTTTACCCGCCGCCACGCGATTGACCTCCTCGAACGTTCTCGTACTAAACTGCACGAGAAAGTCGGTCGGTCCAGGGCCGCCGACCATGGTCACGTAGGCGAAGCGCCCGCGTGGCTCGACGATCACATCGTGGGGGGCGTAGCCCTGGCTGACCAGATCCGCCGGCATGGGGACCGTAGCGATAACACTAAGCGCCTGCGGGTCGATAACCGTCGCCACATTGTCGATATCGGCGTTGACCCACAGTTGGCGGTCGTGCGGATCCGACCACATATGCCACACGCCGGCGCCGGTTGGTATGGTGTCCACAACCGTGAAATCGTTGGCGGCAAAGACCACAACGCGGTCGTTGCCGCGGTCGCCGACGAAAACGTGGTTGCCGCGCTTCGAGTAGGTCACATACATCGGTTCCGGCGCGTGGTCGCCTGCAGGCAGCGCGAACGTACCCACCAGCGTGTCGCTCCGCGCGTCTATCACGGAAATCGTACCCGAGGCGCGGTTGGCCACGACCACCCGCCCCGGATGACCGCCCTCACCGGCCGCATACGCATTACCGGTAGCAAGCATCGTAAGACTCAGCAGGACAATTGTGAGCAATAGGCGTGCCTTTCTCATTTAACCTCCTCTACATTGGGTTAATAGGCGTTCCTATTGCTAAGTAAAAGGGCAACATCTTACGAAAGTCTTGCGCCAGCATTACCTGCGCGTTACGAAATCATAACAACCGGCTACTGACCGCCAAAGGCCACCGGCATATACGCCCGTATCTGTACCACGTCCGCCATATCCACCCACATGATGGCCTCTGCTTCGAACTCCTGTGGCTCGACCTGTCCGATGGTGTTAATACCCACCGCCTCAAACTCGTACAAGCCGTCGCCCAGGCCCATGGCCTCCCACTCGAATTGTGCGTTGAGTTGTGGATAATCAAACGAATCCCACAAACGCCAGGCGCCGCCGTCATAGCGGTAGAAAATGCGTGTTTCCTGCGGCGTCGTCGGCCCGCTCAAGAATTCCCAGCTCACCGTGAACGTGTCCGTGACCAGCGCCGTCGGTTTCAATACCGGCGGATCAAACTCCTCTACCGTTGCCACCGGATGCGTTACCACCGTCGTCTGCGCCTGCGCCTGATCGCTGAAGGGCTGCACGTTGCCGACTTCGTCGCGCGCCCTGGCCCGGAACTCGTACGTCACCCCGTTCTGCGCCCCGGTAAACTGCAGCGACGTCTGTGTCGTATTCTCCGCCATCGTCCGCCAGTTACCTGCGGCTTCCCGCCACTGCACGTCATAACTGGCGATGCCCGACAGATTATCTGTGCCCGTCAGCTGCACGAAGAACGACGAAGTAAACGTGTACTGTCCCAACGGCTGCACCGTCACATCCGGCGCAACTGTATCGACGCGCGTACTGGCCTGTGCGCTGCCAAACGCCTGCACATTCCCCGCCTCATCCACAGCCCGCGCGCGGAATTCGTACAGGCTGCCGTTGTTCGCCGACTGGATTGTAGCCGACGTCTCCGTCGTCTGCTCGCGCCACACCACCCAGCTTCCGCCGTTGACGCGGTACTGCACGTCGTAGCTGGCGATGCCCGAAGGCTCGCAACCGGACGGCGCCGTGTCCGTGCCCGACCACTCCACCTCAAAACTACCCGGCGCATAGTCCGCTAGCTCCTCAACCCTCGCCGCCGGCGCAATGGTGTCGCAAGATTCGGTGTAGTCTACGAGCAGCCGCGGGAAGTAGCCTATCTGTTCGCGCGAGTAGAAGACGCGCAGGCGGTTTCGATCCGGCCTTTCGTCGCCTGTAATCAACACGCCATAATTGGCCCGCGCGCCGCTGTGCCAGGCGCGCACCGCCTCTGTACCGTCGCTAAAATGCCAGCCCTCCGTGCCCGGCACCTCGCCGATAGGCAGCCCCGGTCCGCCCAGATAGCTGGCGTTATTCCAGGTAACGCCATGCTCGCTCCACGCGGCCCGCATAAACTGCGCCAGAAAGGCCATCGGTTCGTCGCCCACCGGCCTGCTCTCCAACAGATAGTACTGGAACTCGGCGCTATTGATCGTCACGTTCTCCGGGATGCTACTCAAATCAAATTGCAGCACGATGCGCGACGCCCCCGCGTCGCCCGCCTCATAGCCGATTTGCGTCGTGTTCAGGCCTCCATAGTTTGTGTTGGGATGCGCCGACGAAATATAGCTATCCTTGGAAACCGGAATTTGCACTACCACGTTCGTGCCGCCGGGGACCGCCTCTTCTTTCAAAACCTCGACCGGCGGAATTTCCGGCTCCTCCGGCGTCCCCTCGTCCTGCGCCTGTGCCACTCCCGCCAGTAACAAAGGTAACGTCAAGAGCAGCATCAGCGCCACTCGCGACCTCAAATGAATTAACCATTTTCTTCTCATCGCCATTCCTCCTCTAATCCACTTGGTCAAACCGGCAAATGCACCACCGCCTCTCTATCGTACCAAAACATATCGTACGATAGTTGTGCAGGAGGCACATCCGTCAAAGGGTGGAGGATATAGGTTCGTA
>CAYSMQ010000565.1:0-2816 GCA_964432035.1 uncultured Ardenticatenaceae bacterium | reverse complement strand
TCCAGTCCGTGCTTCTTGGCCGTCATGGCCAACGCGTCCCTGCCCAATTCGTCAAACGGACGATAACGGCGTGTCACTGTTGCCACCATCGAGTGACGCAACATCAGTCCAAACCATTCAGCCATCACGCGCCCATCGCCAAACAGACGCTCAAAATGGGGACGTAGCGCTTGCATATCAAGCAGTGTTTCATTGACGTCAAAGAGAAGTGTTTCTGGCATTTAGAACCCTGTTGTCATGAATAGAAGCGGTCAGCGCAGTCGGACGATATCGCTCTTGGCAAATAGCGGTGCGACGTTCAGGTTCACCGGTGGGCGCGCATACAGGCCCGGCGGAACACTGATATCGGCGAGATACAGTTCACCGGTGTGTGATTCCACGCCAGGTACGCGTAGGCCCTCCTTGGGCAAGGCAAGGGTCAGGGTCGCCGACGCCTGAATCGTTGGATCGTGGATCGTACCTGTAGTGGTATCCAGACCCGATGGGGTGTCTAAGGCGAGGATAGGCGCCGCGTGATCGTTGGCCCAACGGATAAGGTCCGCGGCTGCACCGCGCGGCGCGCCCTGTAGACTATAGCCAATGAGACCATCGATAATCAGCTCCACCCCGCCCACATCTTCCATCTCGGCGCTTTCGTAGATGGGGAGGCCCATACGATGCAGTATATCGAGTTGCCGGCGCGGAATATCTGTAAATGCATCGCGTTCTCTTGTAGTGAGGACCTGAACTGAGGCGCCCGCATTGTGCAGGTGCCGCGCACTGACCAGCGCGCCGCCTCCGTTGCCGCCGGCGCCGGCCAAAACGACGACGCGTTTATCTGTCGGATCGCCGCTGAGAAAGCGCGCCCGGGCCAGGAACGCCAGAGCGCGCCCGGCGTTTTCCATCATCTGTATGAGTTCAATGCCGTAATCGTCGATCATGGCTCGATCGACTTCGCGCATTTGCTCTGTGGTCAGGAAAGGGATGTTATTTACGAACGGGAATGTCATAGGTTATAGAGCAGAGCCTCTACTTGCTTCGTCACTGCACTTTGACCCCTTTCCAAAATGCCACATGATCTTTGATGTGGTCGGCAGCGCGGCTGGGATCGGGATAGAACCAGGCGGCGCTATTAAGCGTCTTGCCGTCTACAGTCACATCGTAATAACTGGCGGTCCCCTTCCAGAAACACACCGTATGCTGTTCGTTCTCTTGAAAATGTTGCCAGTTTACGGCGTCCCGTGGGAAATAGTGGTTGCCTTCGACAACGACAGTCTGGTCACTTTCGGCAAGCACGGCGCCGTTCCAGATCGCTTTCTTCATTATCCTCTTCTCCTCAAATAGAATTCCTTTATAGGTTGCTTGTTGTGCCAAGGCGCACATCATGTGCGTTGGGACAACTGCAACTAGCATAGCCTGGCCGTGCACAACTGACTGTGAGCCAGATCACACCACAACATGCGGCGACAATGCTCACAATTCTTATTGGCACAAACCAGTCATCAGCGCTGTGCTCCTCATGATCTCAGGTTCATCGTATTGAACGGACGTGTCATTTCTCTGAAATCCGCGTCTCGAAGAGTTATCGGCGCAACTGGCCCAGAAAAGAGTCAGTTTCAATGAGGGCATGGGGCTTAATTAAATGGGTATTGCTAAGAATGGACGGCAACATCCACATAGATTTTAAGCCAGCTTGGGCCGACGGCCTGGCTCAGATTAAATAGTATCGCCAGGGGCAATAGGAATGCGAAAGGAGAAGACGGCACCTGCTCCGAGGGAACTTTCGACGTTGATCGTGCCGCGATGCTTCTCGATGATCGACTTGACGATACTCAACCCTAATCCTGTGCCTTCAATCTGGGACGTTGCCCGTGTTCCCCGGAAAAAAGGCTCGAATAACCGTGACTGTAGCTCAAGCGGAATACCTGGACCATCATCGGCCACTTTCACAACCACCATGGCACCATCCACAGTGGCGCTGAGCCTCACCCATCCCTGAGGCGGCGTGTATTTAAGCGCGTTATGTACCAGATTGGCGCAGGCACGAGTGAGAAGTTGTTTGTCACCTGAAACGGGCGGCAATTCATTCGGAATGATCAGAGTAAGAGCCTGTGCCCTGGCTTCGGCAAGTGGTCGCAACTCTTCATTAACCGACCTCAGAACCTCGCTCAGGCACACAACCTCGTTCCTGAATGTTGGCCCGGCTTCCAGGCGTGCTAGGTCAAGGACGCCGGTGACGAGGCTCCGCATTCGTTCAATAGCATCCGCAACTGCCTGTAACTTACGCTGCTGCATCTGGTTGAGCGGACCGGCCATTTCAATCAGATCCGCAGATAATTGCACCGTGGCCATGGGTCCTTTCAAGTCATGTGAGACGGAGGCTACCCATTCCGTACGCAGACGGTCGAGTTCCTTGAAGGAAGTGACATCGCGCATGACGATAACCCAACCGACATCCCGTACATGAGAAGCGCTGGCCTGCAACGTCCGACCCAGAGGCATGGACACTTCTTCGACAAATGAGCTCTCGTCACTAGCCGTCAGGACAGCATCGAGCCGGGGAAGATTCAGTGCCGAAACTGGTCTTCCTAGTACTTCATCCTTTGATACATTCAGGATTTGGAGCGCTGCTTCATTGAGAAGCAGAATGTGCAGGCTGTAATCAAGGACCAGCACGAGATCAGTCGTCGCATTCAAAACGGCGGACAGCTTGCGTTGCTCTTGGCGCACGCGCTGGTGTAGCATAGCTTGTGCCACAACCGGCCCAATCTCACGGCCGATTGCCTCAAGCATCTGCTTCTGGGAGGCGAGATTTGGCTGTTGCGATCGCGTAGCTA
>CAYSMQ010000564.1:873-2830 GCA_964432035.1 uncultured Ardenticatenaceae bacterium | reverse complement strand
GAGAAAACAACATGGCACAAACAGAAAACGGAACCGTCAAGTGGTTCAACGCAGGCAAAGGCTACGGTTTCATCCAGCGCGACAGCGGAGAAGATGTCTTCGTGCACGCAAACGATATGTCCGACCCCCTAGCGCCGCTACCGCAAGATAACGAACGCCTCACCTTCGAAGTTACCCAGGGCGAGAAAGGGCCCTCGGCCACAAACGTACGCCGGCTATCTCAGTAACCAACAGTAAGAACCAACAGTAAGAACTGGCGGAACAGCGTCTAGCGAGGCAAAAAGAATGATGTTCAAAAATATCCTGGTCCCCCTTGATGGCTCGCCCCTGGCAGAAGGGACTCTGCCTCATGTCTTGACCATGGCCGGAACCTTCGACGCCCGCGTCACCCTCGTGCGCGTCTCCGAAGAACCCCCGCCGTCAGAGTCAGACGCTGTTAACTACTACCTGCGCAAGGCAGAGGCCGACGCCTATCTAAGGCAGCAGGCCGCCTTGCTGCAAACGGCCGGCCTGACCGTGGAGACCCACTTGTTAGAGGGTCCGCCGGCGAACCGCATTGTTGAGTATGCCCGCCAGCAAGACGCCGATCTGATCATTCTTAGCAGCCACGGATCAGGGGGGCCCAGCGCCTGGCAAGTAAGTCATATCGCGCAAAAGGTCCTTCAGCGCGCCATGACGTCCATCCTCCTTGTACACGCCGATCAGACCAGTCGTGGTTTGCAGAACGAGGTCAACTATCGCCGTATACTTGTCCCCTTGGACGGCTCGCGACGTGCCGAATGCGTGTTGCCCGTGGCAACCTCCCTTGCCCAACATGAGCAGGCGGAGCTCCTATTAGCCCACGTAACCTCCCGTCCCTTTCTCTTTCATCGCCTGCCGCCCACCGCAGCCGAAAGCGCAGCGACAGAGCAACTAATCGAACAAAATCGAGCCCGAGCCGCGCAGTATTTCCAGGAACTCGCGCCCCGCCTCGATGCACACGTCCAGACGGCCTTACCCGTCGGCGACAGCGTCGCGCTGGCCTTACACACACTGGTAGCCAAAGAAGAAATCGACCTGGCCATCTTCAGCGCCCACGGCCATTCCGCTCAAAGCCAATGGGCCTACGGCAGCGTGGTCAGCAACTTCATCACAAATGGCTCAATACCCCTGCTGATCATCCAGGACCTACCCCAGTCCCTGGCACGCCAGCAGCAAACGACGCCCGATCGCCGCAAAGCGCTCCATCGTCCCATCGAAAGCGCGCCGACCACCACCGGCTCCCGCAAAAAAGCCCGCACCCCTGCAAACCATACCCGCTAGTCTAAAGCACCGCCCAACGCTCTCCAGACATTACCCGTACCCTCGCAACGCTGCCAATCCCCAATCTCCTTCTTCCTTCTTCCTTCTTTCTTCTTCCTTCCCAGCAACCTTCGGTTGCCCTATACCCCAGTCACACCCCAAATCTAGACCTTTTCTATATCCTCCTCACCAGTAACATTTCCGCGCATCAGCCGACTCTAACCATAGAGTGCCAGAGCCGGCCAAAGCCCACCCCACATCCACATTCACCATCCGCTGCGCCGGCCCCGTCGCCTGGCCATTTGTCAATCGTCTCACAGTATGGAGGTAAACGATGCGCAAGTTCTTGTTTTTGTTAACCCTGCTCCTGGCCCTCGTCGTCACGGCAGCCATGCTCGGCGCCGGCGACGTGGCCCACGCCGATCACGGCAGCAGCCCCATCGGCGACCCCTTCACCGCCCGCGCCAACCTCGTCGCCGAAGGCTTCACCTCGCCCGTACACCTCACCGAAGCGCCCGACGGCAGCGGTCGCCTCTTCGTCGTGGACCAGGCCGGCCTCGTCCGCATCATCACCGCCGACGGCCAACTGCTCCCCGACCCCTTCCTCGACGTGCGCGACCGTATAGTCAATCTCAATCCCTTCTTTGACGAACGCGGCCTGCTGGGCCTGGCCTTC
>CAYSMQ010000564.1:0-863 GCA_964432035.1 uncultured Ardenticatenaceae bacterium | reverse complement strand
CCCGACTACGCCACAAACGGCCGCTTCTTCGTCTACTACAGCGCCCCTCTGCGCGACGGAGCGCCCGCCGGCTTCAACCACACCAGCCACATCTCCGAATTCACCGTCTCCGCCGACCCCAATAGCGCCGACCCTGACTCTGAGCGCCTTCTACTACAAGTTGACCAGCCCCAGGGCAACCATAACGCCGGCGCCCTGGCCTTCGGGCCCGACGACGGCTACCTCTACATCGCGCTCGGCGACGGCGGCGGCGCCAACGACAACCAGCTGGGCCACGTCGAAGACTGGTACGCCTTCAACGAAGGCGGCAACGGGCAGGACGTCGCCGACAACCTGCTCGGCAGCATCCTGCGCATCGACGTCGACGGCGGCGACCCCTACGGCATCCCCGCCGGTAACCCCTTCGTCGGCCGCGACGGCCTGGACGAAATCTTCGCCTATGGCCTGCGCAACCCCTATCGCATCTCCTTCGACATGGGCGGAGACCACAGGCTATTCGCCGGAGACGCCGGACAGGGCCTGTGGGAAGAAGTCAGCGTCATCGAAAACGGCGGCAACTACGGCTGGAACGTCAAAGAAGGCACGCACTGCTTCGACGCCGCCAACAACACCCAGATCCCCGACAACTGCCCCGACTTCGTCGGTGACGGTCATCCCGACGCCGGCGCGCCCCTCATAGACCCCGTCATCGAATACGCCAACGCCGCCCAACCCGGCGGCATCGGCCGCACCGTCGTCGGCGGCTACGTCTACCGTGGCCACGACCTGCCCCAATTCCACGGCCGCTACATCTTCGCCGACTGGAGCACCAACTTCGTCAACGGCGACGGCACCGTGCTCGTAGCAAAAGAACGCCCTCAGGA
>CAYSMQ010000563.1:0-2834 GCA_964432035.1 uncultured Ardenticatenaceae bacterium | reverse complement strand
GCATTGCCAGGTTCAGGTACCAGTAGTTGAGCCGTTTGTGATACTGCGGATATAGTTTATAGATCAGGTCGTGTACGGTCAGCACCGTGGGGACGCGGCGTAAGGGCATGAGCAAGTGCTCGGTGCTGTGGAACAGGCGCGCGTCGGGTACTATGCGGTTGAAGCCAAGGTGCAGTAGGTGCGCGATCAACACGGCCGAACGCCATGGCTTATAGCCCAGACGCACGCTGCGGCGCTGAATGCCGGTCAACGACCCTGGCAGCTGCCCCGCGGCGCCCTGGTTGTGAAATAGGGCTATTCGGCCCGAATAGGCGTCGTGCAATGAGCGCGCCAGCCGCTCGCTATAGCGACCTAGACCGGCGCGGCTGTGTACGGCAGCCGAGACGTCGACGTAAATCATTGCTGCCGGCGCTTATCCCACCAGTTGGTGCTCCAGGCAACAGCCTTGTGGATTCCCTCACGCAACGTTGTCTGCGGATTATAGTCAAGTAGTGCGCGCGCTTTACCAATGTTGGCGACGTAATGGGTGACCTCGCCAACGCGCGATTCGGCGATGTTCATGTCGGGTTCGACGCCGAGCGCCTCGCCCACGTACTGCGCCATCTTTACCAGACTGTTGCCCTGTCCATAGGCCAGGTTGATGGTCTGGTTCGCCTTCTCGCCTGATACAAGCAGATCGAGGCCGGCCCGCACCCCGGCAATACAGTCGTCGATGTACGTGAAGTCCAAAACTTTGTCACGCCCGAAAATCGTAATTGGTTCCCGGTTGCGCACCTTACGAATGAAGAGTGGCACGACGCGTTCCATGCGTTCCAGATCGTTATCAAAACGGCCGTAGACGTTGCTAAAGCGGAACACCAGATAGCGCAGGCTGTAACATTGGGCATAGGCGTAAATGAGCGCCTCGCCCGAGATCTTACTGGCAGAATATGGGCTTTCGGCAAAGGCGAAGTCGGCGTAAGATTCCTCCGTAATGTAACGGTGGATATCGCCGTATACCTCACGCGAGCTGCTAAAGATGAGCGGCAGGTTATTGTGCCGGCAATATTCCAGCACGTTGTAGGTCATGGTTACGTTTTCTAAGGCTCGCGCTGGTTGCTCGACCAGCTCGTGCACTTTGGCGTGCGCGGCGAAGTGCACGACGACGTCCAGGTCGCGGGGATATGGCACGTGTCCGATACCATCTGAGAAATTACTGTAAGGTACGCTGAGGTCTTGTAACAGCGTTTCGAATTCGTCTGTCCACGTGTTACGGCGGATGTCGATGCCAAAAACGAAATGGCCGTCTTCTAGTAGAGATAAAGCCAGGTTTGTGCCAATTTGGCCGCTAGAACCGGTAATTAGTACGCGCATAGTCACTCCTTTGAGAGCGGAATTCTATAGTCATGAGGCAAACGGGTGCAAGTCTGGCGGCGTTTTCTTACGTAGGCGTTTCATTCGGCTTAGGGTCTGAAAAGCACGCGCAAGGCAAAGCGGGGTAGCGCCAGCATTCGGCGCCAACGCCACGGCTCTTTGACCAGTCTGTGTAGCCACTCCAGCCCGATTCGCTGAACCCAATGTGGCGCGCGGATGGACCGACCGGTAATAAAATCAAGCGCGCCGCCCACGCCCATTGCCAGCCGCACGTCGGGCAAGCCGTCCTGATTGCGGGCGATCCACTTGTCTTGTCGGGGGGCGCCGTAGGCCACGTAGAGTAGCCTGGCGCCGCTATCATTGATACGGGCTACAATTGCATCATTCTCTTCCGGCGCGGGAGAACCGGCGTAGGCGCCCGCGATCTGTAACTCTTTGTAGCGTCGCTGCAAAACGCTTCCCGCTTCCTCCGCAACGCCCGGCGCGGCGCCCAACAAATAGAGAGGCCAGCCTTCCTGCGCCGCCAATTCGGCCAAATGATAGACAAGTTCGGACCCCGGTACACGCTCTGGAAATTTATGCCCGTAGCGCCGCGCTGCCAGGAGAAGTCCGACACCGTCGGGGAGACAAAGATCGGCGCGCTTCAGCACTTGCCGGAACTGTGCGTCCCGCTGCGCCTTCATCACAAACTCCGGATTTACCGTAGCGATTTGGTGCAGGCGCGCTTCCTGCATGAACGCGCGAGCCAGTCGCAACGTCTCAGACATGGTTACGGGGTGGATGGGGATATTGAGGATGGAGATTGGGGATTGGGGGTTGGGGATTGGAGACTGGAGATTGGAGATTGCGTTCTTGCTCATGCCTGGCCTAGCTCGAGTTGTCTAAATCTAGGCTTCTCACCTGTAAACTTCTCACTTGCAACCTTGCCCCTTGCAAACTTCTTCTAACACCGCCATCACCTGCTCAGCCGCACGCTGCCAGCTGAAGCGCTGGACGTTCTTTTGCCCTTTTTCGACCAGCTGTCTGCGCAGACCTTCATCCTGTGTCAGACGGCGGATGCCATCGGCAAGCGCATCCGTGTCCTGGGCCGGCGCTAACAGCGCGGCGTTTCCGGCGACCTCTGGCTGCGAGCTATTGTTTGCGCACAATACAGGGGTGCCGCATGCTTGCGCTTCCAGGATGGGAAAGCCAAATCCCTCATAGAGCGAGGGATATAGGAGCGCGGTCGCGCCGCTGAGCAGGGCGGCCTTGTCCTCTTGATCGACGAAGCCCGTCAGACGAATATTATCTCCTTCTTTATGTTGGGCCACCGTGCGCAAGATGGGCTCTGACAACCATCCCGCCTTACCGGCGAGTACAAGTTGCTGGGAGACGCCGCTTTGCCCGTGAGCCTCGATCAGGCGTTGCAGATTTTTTCGTGGCTGTAGGGTACCCAGATACAGAAGATAGGCACCTTTGATGCCATATTTCTGTTGTACATC
>CAYSMQ010000562.1:0-2846 GCA_964432035.1 uncultured Ardenticatenaceae bacterium | reverse complement strand
GGGGACGGTGGAGCTGCTGGAGGACACTTGGCCTCATGAGAGTGGCTCTTCGTCCTAAATCGTGCAGGCTGGGGGGATATCTGGCCGCCACCGCTCCTGCCGGTTCATGGAGACAGATGCGGAGCCAAATGCGCATGCAGAAAGACGGTAGTCTGGTTCAGAACATCGCGCGGCGCAATGCCCAATTCGTGGCCGCGATGGGGGTAGACGATCAACTCGTACTCGTGGTCGTGGGCTGCCAATCGTTCCGCCACAACATAAGCGAAGCTCACCGGCCACACATGATCCTCCTGTCCATGAAGCAGGAGAACCGGGCCGTCGATCTTCTCTACCGGAATTACCGTGAAGGGGAGTGGCTCGCCCTGGTAAACCCAGGCAGCGGCAGGAGCAGCAGAATCAGGCGAGCCGTGTACCCAGGGAGAGGTCATGATCGACACGACCGGACCGGCTGCCTGGTCCAGGACACCCATAATTAGAGCCAAGTCCGCACCGCGCGAAATCCCCACAACGCCGACCTTTTCACCAACCGTATCCGGCCGGTCGCGCAGGTAAGCGATCGCCTCCGACACCCGCGTAATCTCAATCTCCTCGAACGTTAAGGGCGTATCCAGACAGCCGAAATAACAGAACGCAAAAGCCACCAGACCGCCCCGCGCCAGCCGCTGCGCCATGCCATCGGTGAAACGGACGCCGCCGCCGCTGCCGTGGAGCACAACCACGGCCGGGAAGGGGCCTTCTCCCTCAGGAACGTATAGAACGCCGGGCAAAGGTGCTTTTTCTTCCCTGATCTCAGATTCCTGCACCGGCGGTGCCACTGTCGGCGCCGGGGTCACCGTCGGCGGCGGCCACGCCGCGCTCCGGGCGACTGGTTCACAGGCAGTGTAGGTCATTTCGCTGCTCACCACCACTACCCCTCCCAGCTGCAAGGTCCGCGACTCGCGTAACGGCAGCAAAGTGTCCGGTTCGAGCCAGCTTTCTACCTGAAGCAGCATGCCCCCGACCGGCCAATCCTCCCTGTCCCAGCTGACTCGCACAGTGCCGTCGGCGGCGACGGCCACGCTCTCCGATATTGTCGCCGCTGCCAGCACCTCCCCGCGCACCTCAGGCCAGGACAGTCCGGCCTCCACCCCGATATTCCGAAACCAGGCATTATCCTCCACCTGGCTGTAGCAGGTCTGCCCCTCGCCGGCCCCCGCACAGACGTTGCGCTGGCTGATCCCACCAGGCAGGCGGACATCCATGTGCGACAGCAGCCCATCTGCGTTTTCCGCCCCCCCAGGGCGCAGGCAGCCCTGGTAGGAGCGGATAAGCGGGGGGGCATCCGGCCACGAGAAGGTGGTCTCTGTCATCTCCAGCCCCAGAGCCGGCAAGGCCAGCATCATCTCCTGCGACCGTTGCAGCGCCTCAGCGGTGTCCGGCAGCGCAGGCACGGGCGTGCCCGGCGGGGGAGAAGGCGTAACGGGGGGTGTCGTGCTCGTCACCGGGAGCGAAGGCAAGGGAGTAGCGGTTGCACTGCTGGCCGCCTCCGACCGGCACGCGACCAGCAGTACCATCGAACAAGCAAACAAGAACACGGCTCCCGCAAGCGAACGGCGTTTCTTCATTCCTGGCCTCTGGACCTGTCCTGCCAGTCTGCAAGCTCCCTTATAATCTAAACTATAAGGCAGGGAGCAGTCAACTTCTAACGGGGCAGAGCGTGTCCGGGGTCAGCGCTCGCGAATATGTGGGCGCTGACCGGTCGTGCGAAAGCTGTTAAAGTCAGGCGTGGCCGAACGCCCTTTCGGCCACGCTTGCTTTCTCCTCACATTATATAACTTGACAGTTATATAACTAATATGGTATATTACGCACATGACAACAGTGTACGAAGCCTTAGCCGAACCGACCCGTCGCGAAATCCTGGACATGATCCGCGAGCGCCCGCGCTACGTTGGTGAGCTGGTGGAGGCCCTGGATATCAGCCAGCCGGGCGTCTCTAAGCACTTGCGCGTGTTGCGTGACGTGGGCCTTGTGGAAGTGCGCAAGGACGCGCAACGGCGCTGGTATGAGCTGCGACCGCAGCCGCTGGCGGAAGTCGACGACTGGCTCGACGCTTACCGTGATCTGTTGGAAGAAAGGTACAGTCGTATTGACGATATCCTGGATGAACTAAAGGAGAAAAACGATGAGCCAGAGTAACCGCACCACATTGACCCTGCAATCGGACAACGAAATACTGATTAAGCGTGTCTTTAATGCCCCACGTCGGCTAGTCTTTAAGGTGCTTACCGACCCCGAGCTAATTCCGCGCTGGTGGGGACCGAGCGACACGACGACTATCGTCGACACCATGGATGTGCGACCGGGCGGCAGCTACCGCTACATCCACCGTTCCGACGACGGCAGCGAGGTTATCTTTTACGGCGACATTCGCGAGGCTGTTCCCTACGAGCGCGTCGTACAGACCACGTCAATCGAAGGCATGCCCGGTCCGCCCGTCGTCGATACCATGACCCTTGAGGAGCACGACGGTAGGACGACGCTGACCGTGCTCGAAGAGTGCCCCTCGGCCGAAGTCCGCGACGCCATCATCGCCTCAGGCATGGAAGAGGGCATGAAGGAGACATATGATCGGCTAGAAGCGCTGTTGCAGGAAGTCATTGTTAATCACCGATAATCTGCGCAAGGGTGTTGCCATCGCCATTTTGAAATGATTTGTTCTGGAAAGCACCGCCGCTATGGGTCGTCTGATGACAGTTGATTTTCAAGCGCGGTCGCTAATGTTGACCGGCCCCGGCCGGCTTGAATGGGTAACCGAGCGTTTGCACCAGCCGCGTTCAGATGACGTTTTACTGCGCACACGCGCC
>CAYSMQ010000561.1:0-2861 GCA_964432035.1 uncultured Ardenticatenaceae bacterium | reverse complement strand
GGTTTGTTTTGGGGTTTGATTCGGGGTTTGGTTTGCCCGGAAGATGGTTTGGCCAGAGGGAGCGCTTTGGTGGTGGACTAGACCAGGTCTAGTTCGCGGGCGCGATTGACCGCCTGCAGTCGATTTTTTACGCCCAGCTTCCCGTATATCTCACTGGTGTAGTATTTCACAGTGCCGATGGCCAGCACCAGCCGTTCGGCGATTTGGGCGTTGGAAAGCCCCTCGGCCAACAACTGTAATACTTCGGCTTCACGTTCCGTCAGCGGCTCTACCAATCGCGGCGCGGCCGTCTGCTGCTCGTCAACGTCGTCGCCGCGCCGTTGGCCGGCGGCCGAATCTATTGCACGCGCCAACTGTACCAGCTCTTCCCAGTCTGGCGACTCGCGTGCAGGCGTCCGGGTGTCATCTGGCGCGAGGTTCTCCAGCGCCCGGCGCGCCTGCTCCTGGGTCTCGTACTCGCTGCGCGGGTGTTGGCGGGCCACTGCCAGTAGCTGCAGGCCGCGTTCCCTGTTTCCCGATTGCACCAGCAGCCGGCCGGCGGTCACGAGCAGGGCCAGTAGCAGCGAAACAAACCGGAATTGGCGGGCAATGGCTAGGGCCTGGCTGAGGTAGCTTTGGGCCGCGTCGTAATTCTGCCGTGCCAGGGCAACAGAGCCGAGCCCGCCCAAAGCCGTGGCCTGACCGCCATGGTTGCTGATTTCCCTGGAAATGGTTAGGGCTTGTTCGAAGAATTGTTGCGCCCGGGTCACTTGTCGTTGCAACATGGCAACCTTACCGAGGTGATTGAGGGCGGCGGCCATGCCTTCAGGATCTTGAAACTCTTTACGGATGTTATAGCTTTCCTGATAGTGGTTATGAGCTTCGTCATATCGACCTTGCACGCAAGCGACGTTGCCCAACTCAGTGTGGTTATACGCCAGAAACCAGCGGTCGCCCAGTTGCCGGCCCAGCTCGTAAGCCTGTCGGATGTGGCTTTCGGCCCCCTGCACGTCACCCTGTAGCAGGGCGGCGCGCGCCAATAAATAGTGCGCCGCCTGTTGTCGTAAGGGCCGCTTGAGCTCCTGAGCATTGCGTAGCGTCTGCTTACCCAGGCGTTGTACGGCTTCATAATCGCCGTGGATCGAGGCCACGATGCCCTTTAGGAGAATGGGATCCGTGTGATAACTCACCGCATCTGATTGTGCCGTGCGCTCAAGTAGGGTCTGGCAGCGTTCGGCTACGTCCTCGGCCTCATCCAGCCGACCCAGGCGAATTAACAGCCCGCCCTGACATGCTAATAAGATGGCCAGCGTCGATTCCACGCCAGGCGTTTGCTCTTGTTGTTGCAACGCATCAATGGCAGGCTGCAACGCGCGTAGGCCCTCCAAATAACGACCACGAAAGTCATAAAAAATAGCTAATGTTTCGGCCGCGCGCCGCAGCCTCTCCGCATCGCGGGACTTTGTGGCCCACGTCCAGGCAGCACGAATATTGTCCAACTCCGCGTCGAGCTCAGTCAGCGCTCTTCGTTGAGCGCCCTTGTGCAGGTCTGCCTTCCGCTCGTCGAGAAAAGCAGCGTAATAGGCGCTGTGCCGGTCGTGAGTCGCCTCACGATCCTGGGGCGCATTTTGTAACTGTTCGCCCGCGTATTGCCTGAGTAACGCGTGCATCTGGTAGCGGCCGTCTGGTTCCCAGCGCAGGAGCGACTTGTCCACCAATGAGGACAGTAACGGGAGCCCGGCGTCTGCCACCTGGGCGGCCGCCTGGCGCCGAAAGGAGCCGCGGAACACGGATAAGCGAGCAAAGACCCGTTGTTCTTCTTCGGTCAGTTGCTGCCAGGAGTGTTCGAACACGGCGGGCAGGCTACGGTGTCGTCCGGTCACATTGCGCATTGCCGTCGTCAGCAGATCCAGGTTTTCGGCGATCTCGTCTGCAATCTGTTCGCAGGTGGCGTTCCTGAGCCAGGATGCAGCTAGTTCGATAGCCAACGGCATACCTTCGACGAGCCGGCAAAGGCGAACGGCGCCATGCAACTCGTCTGTTAAGGAAAAGTCGGGGCGCACGCGGCGGGCGCGTTCGGCAAGTAAGTGCAAGGCGTCGTGGGTTTCCCAATCCGTCGCCCTCTCGCTGTCGGGCACCGATAACCCTTGCACCGGGAAGCGCCACTCCTCCTCCAGACGCAAGGCTTCGCGGGAGGTAACCAGCGCCGTGATTGCGGGCGCTGCCTGTAAGAGCATGGTCAGCTGCGACGCTGCGTCGAGCAAATGCTCAAAATTGTCGAGCAGAAGGAGCATTTCCTTGTCTCGCAGCAGTGAAAGCAGCCGTTTCCAGGGATCGTCTGTGTCATGATGTGCAAGGTTCAAGCCGTCGGCCAGGGCGCCGGGCAAATAGGCCGGCGACTCTACGCTCTGCAGGGGAATAAAGGCCACGCCGCCGGCAAAATGTTCGTGCGACTGCCGCGCGGCTTCAATCGCCAGGCGCGTCTTACCCACGCCGCCCATGCCCAGGAGTGTCAACAGCCGACATTTCTGATCGCTGAGAAGGCGGGTAATCTCCTTCAGTTGTTGCTGGCGACCAATGAACGTCGTCAACTGCTGTGGCAGGTTATCACCTTGGCTTGAGAATGACTGCCGGTTCATCGTCCTCTTTCAAGTGCCTCAATTCTGCGTTCGCGCTCTGCTCCCTCCAACCTACGCCGGTATTCGATGGTAATCCTGATGGAAAAGGCGAGCAGAACCAATACAGACATCACGATGGCCGGGACCGGTCCTGCCACCCAATTAATGAGCAAGAACGTTCCCGTGACCAACAGTGCATTATAGAGGAGTAGGTTGCGCAGGTAGCGCTCTCGAGCGCGTTTCCTGGGGTCCGCGCCCTTTACC
>CAYSMQ010000560.1:0-2875 GCA_964432035.1 uncultured Ardenticatenaceae bacterium | reverse complement strand
TGACGCTGAATTCAATCTCGGCCATATTCAACCAGCTACCGTGCTTGGGTGTGTAATGAAAGGCCAGTTTGCGAGCAATACGACGAGCTTCAGCAGGTGCAAACACCTCGTAGAGAGCAGCATACGTATGCGTGTTGAGATTGTCCAGGACGACGTCGATGCAGTCCACGTCGGGATAGGCGACATCAGCCAACCAACGCATCTGGTGGGCGAAATCCAGCTTAGTTCGCTGCTCGGTCACGTCGACGTGTCTCCATCCCGCCAGTGGTTCAAAGAACAGGAAGAGGTTTCTGGTGCCATTGCGTTTATACTCATAGTCGTAGCGTTGCACCTGTCCAGGTTTCATCGGCAAGGGCAGACGGGTCTCCGCGATCAACTGCTTGTTCGTCTCGTCAAAGCACACCAAAGGGCGCGCCGGATTGTAAGGTTGCTCATACAGGTCAAGAATCATCTCCATCGACGCGACGAACGGTGCATCGGCCGCGGGAATACACCATTGTTTGCGCTGCCAGGGTTTCAGTTCGTTTTTTTCAGATACTGGCGCACGGCTTCATGGGAGATGGAATCCACCAGACCCAGGTCAACCAGCTTATCGGCTAAGGCGCGCAAAGCCCAGCGGTCACTATCTTCCGGCCCATCGCTGCACGCCAGCGCGATCAGGCGCGCTTCTGCTCGCCCATCTAGCTTTTTGCGAGCGCCCGGCCGGGGGTCTTCGTTGAGTGCTTTGTCCAATCCACCTTCTACATATCGCTTGCGGATCCGTTCCACTGTTGGGCGGCTGGTGTTCAATGCGGCGACGATCTCTTTGTCCTTCCATCCCTCATCTGCTTTGAGCAAGATGAGGGCTCGCTTCATCTTCCGTGCAGAGAGTTCGCCTGCCCGAGTCAGCTTCAGCAACTCCTGGCGCTCTTCCACTGTTAAGGTCACGATGTATTTCTTGGCTGGCATAGCATCTGCTCCTATTCTGAAAGGTGCCCAACTATGCCCCATTTATCCATCATTATCAAGATGACTGAGTACTAGGAATCATCGCCTTGCCCCTGTTTCTCAAGCCAAGCCAGCATTACCTGAACGCTGCCGGTGGGCAGGGCAATACAACTTGTGTCGTTGTATTCGTTGGCAATGGCCTCACACAAGTCGGTGGTAAACGTGGCGATGCCGCAGCGACGCGGCAGGTAGTTGCCGACGACGCCAATACGGTTGATGCTTTAATCAGTTGCCATCTTGTGTACGGTCCATCAGTTCTTCGCGGCCCGCTTCGCCATGTAAGACAAATTCGGGAAGGCGCGTCCAAGTTTTTGTTTCGACATCTTTCTCTGTGACTGTGAGCGCGATGTGGCCCGTCTGGGGGTCGCGTCCGGACACGAATTCAGTTGGCACGTAAAAGTCATCGCCCTGGGCATACGACTGCACCAGTATGTATGTGGCGTAATGTTCCCATGTTGGCCGGACGTCGCGAGTCCGGTGGTAGAGGCGTTGGGCTACGCCAAGCTGTTGGCGATCTCTGGTGTAAACTTGGTCAAGCTTCTTGATATCCATGTAATTATGTTAACATAACCGGCATAGATCGCATCGGCTGGGCAGGGGATTTTTTGCTCCGCCAGTTGGGGGAGATGGCGAAGAGCGCGGGTCAGCTTCGAGTATGGGCTCAGTCGCTTGACGTTGGCTCTTCACGTTTGCGCTTCCTCAAGAAGCGGTTCAGCTTCTTCAATAAGAGTGGCAAGCCGCTCCATGCTACTTGTCACCAGGGGTGGTGGCGCTTCATCCATATCCTGGATCGTCGTCCATAACCGTTCCTGCCGCGCTTTCAGGTCGGCAATCAAGTTTGATGGCTCGACGGCAGCGCGCCCACTAACAAGGTGACCCCACACGATCTGACAGGCGGCAGACAGGGGCGGTGCAATAATAACCCCCAGCAGGCCGTATGCGTCAGCCAGGGCAATAAGGATGACGACGGTTAGAATGGGGTTGTACCGGCGACGGTTGGAGAGACGCGGCTCAAGCCACCAGCGCAAGAAAATCATGATGAGGAGCGTATAGAGTGTGGTGAGCAGGCTGAGCGACACGCCCGTGAGCAGGCCCACGACAAGCGGCGGCAGCAAGGCCAAGACAGCTCCAACCATAGGCAGCAACAATACCAACGCGCCGGTCACGCCCAGGAGCGTGGGATAGGGCGAGCCTAATAGCCAGTAACCAACTCCCAGAAGAAGCGCAGCGAGAAGACTCTGGACGGCCTCGCTGCGAATGTAGGCGCCCAGGTCCGACTCCAGCGCCTGCCAGATTTTGCGGGCCTGGCGGCGTTGGCCCGCGGGCAAAAGGGAGAGCCAGAGCCGTTCAAAATGGGCCTGATCCACATTCCAATAGAGGCTCAGAAACACGATGACGAGCCCGCCGCTCACGATGCTGGCGAGACCTTGCGTCAGGCCCAGGATGGCCGGTAAGACGACCTGGCCTGAATCGCCGAGCATGGCGGCAAAGAGCTCGCTGGGCGGCGGCAAGCGCGTGTCCAGCGCCTGTTGCAGTGAGGTGCCCTGCAGCCACAGTGGCTGCCGCCACTCGTCTTGCACCGACACTTGCTGCGCCAGCTCCTGAATCTCGCGCAATGCGAAGCTCCCGCTCAGGAACAGCAGGAAGCCAAAGCCGCCCAGGACAACGAGGGCAAGCAAAATGAGTCCCACGCGCAGCGCCAGGTTGCGCGCTGACCAGCGCTTCAACAGAGGACGGGTAGCGGCTGCCAGGGCCAGCGAGAACAGGACATAGGCGACCACCACGCGGAACTGCCACAGGAGCAACAGGGCCAGGACAGTGGTCATGACTGCCGCACCGACGCGCAGCACCTGTTTCGTCATGCCACATCTGTCCCGTTTGTTTCGGC
>CAYSMQ010000559.1:0-2881 GCA_964432035.1 uncultured Ardenticatenaceae bacterium | reverse complement strand
TCACTCCGCAATCCGTGTCCAAACTCGGCGGCTATCGTGTGCAAGGGCGCAACGCGCGGGCCGCCATAGAGCTTCTGGAGGATGCTTTGGCACTGCAAGAGGCAGGGTGTTTCGCGCTTGTCCTGGAAGCCGTCCCCGCTCCGGTTGCTAAGGCCATTACCGCGCGCTTACACATTCCCACGATCGGCATTGGCGCGGGCACGGACTGTGACGGGCAGGTGCTCGTGTACCACGACATGTTAGGCATGTTCGACCGTTTTACACCTCGCTTTGTGAAGCAGTACGCCGAGCTGAACCGGCGAATTCTTGACGCGCTGTCCTCGTTCCGAGAAGATGTGGCGACAGGGCGCTTCCCAAGTGCCGAGCACATCTATGGCATGGATGAAAGCGAGTTAACGGCATTTCGCAATGAGCTGGCGCGCCGCGCCGCTGGCGACGACAGAGATTAGGCACGAAGTTGTCTGACACGCTTTCGTCAGCCGCTTTTCTAATGGATATCGGTGGGCGACGCTGACATGTTGCGAGTAGCGATAATTGGTGTAGGCGCGATGGGTTGCCTTTTTGCCGGTCGTCTGACGCCCGTTGCCGAGGTCACCATGCTGGGCCATTGGGCGTCGCAGATCGCTGCACTGCGCCGCGGTCTGCTGCTCATCACGCCGGATGGTCAAGAGCGCCAGATGAACGTCTCCGTGACAGACGACGCGCGCAGGTTGAGGCCCGTTTCTTTGGCCATTGTCCTCGTCAAAAGCTATCAGACGTCGCGCAGTGCGCCTGAGATCCGAGCCTTGCTGGATCCCGATGGTCTTGCCATCACCTTACAAAACGGCGTTAGCAATGAGCAGACGCTGGCCTCAGAGCTAGGCGACCGGCGCGTTGCCGTGGGCACGACGACCGAAGGAGCGACACTGGTAAAGGCGGGCGTCGTTCGCCACGCCGGGCAGGGTGTGACGCTTCTGCCGCTTCTGACCGATGGACGCGCCGCCCTCGTCGATGCCTTTGCCGGCGTCTTGCGCAGCGCCGGTTTCCACGTAGAGCTCTCGGCAACAGCTGAGGCGCGCGTTTGGGAAAAGCTAGCCATAAACGCGGCTATAAACCCGCTGACGGCGCTGGTAGACGCGCCAAATGGCTTGCTCATCGATAATCCGGCAGCCAATCAGTTGGCGCGTCTGGCGGCAACGGAAGCTGCCCTGGTGGCCCGAGCGAAGGGCCTAGACGTCGATCCTCGGCGTGCAGCCACCCGCACCCTGGACGTTGCAATGGCGACCCGTCAAAACACCTCTTCGATGTTGCAGGATGTGCGCCACGGTCGCAATATCGCCCGTCGCCTCCGCGATGCGCGGGAAGATGTGCGCAGTGGGCGGCCGACTGAGCTAGAAGCAATCAGCGGTAGCGTAATTAAACAGGGTCGCGAGCACGACGTTAGAACCCCGGTTAATGCGGCTTTGCACCGTCTACTTACGTTGAAGCTGGAGGGAGAGGACTGGCGGGCAGCAGTTGCTTTCTTACCGCCCAATTTACAGCCAATTTTCATAGAATTACCGCAGGAAGGTACGGATGGAAAACTGTGAGACAATTGCAGAAGTGCGCGCAAGTGTGGGGGGCCTGCGTGAATCCATGCAGGGCAGGCGTTTGGGCCTGGTTCCGACGATGGGCTACCTTCACGAGGGACACCTTTCATTGGTGAAGCGTGCGCGCGCCGAGAACGATTTAGTCGCCGTCACCATTTTCGTTAACCCGACGCAGTTTGCGCCCAACGAAGACTTTGACGCTTACCCGCGCGACCTGCAACGTGACCTGGCGCTGCTTGAGCAGGAAGGGGTAGACTTGGTGTTCGCCCCAGAAGACGCAATCCTCTATCCATCAGGCTTCCAGACGGCTGTGGTCGTTACAGAGATTACGCAGCGCCTGGAAGGCGCTTCGCGCCCCACTCACTTTCAGGGTGTGTCGACAATCGTTGCCAAGTTGTTCAATATTCTGCAGCCCGATCGCGCTTACTTTGGTCAGAAGGACGCGCAACAGGTTGTGGTCGTGAAACGTATGGTCGAGGATCTTAATTTTGATATCAAGATCGTGGTCTGCCCTATCGTGCGTGAGGTCGATGGTCTGGCCATGAGTTCACGCAACGCGCGATTAACGCCGGCCGAGCGAGCTGCCGCGCCGGTTCTTTATCGGGCGCTGTCGGCTGCGAGAGATGCTATCCATGACGGCATTTTGGACGGGGACGAACTACGCGAACTAATGGCTGCCGAGATTGCGGCGGAACCATTGGCGCGCCTGGACTACGTCAGCGTCGCGCATCCAGAGACCTTGCAGGAGTTAGATCGGGTACAGGATAGCGCGCTGCTTTCTGGCGCCGTTTTTGTCGGCGATGTGCGACTGATCGACAACATCCCCATTTGACGTTTCTTACCCTGCTGCTAAACTCTTCACAGGTGTCAGGGCAAATCCACCCGGAGAATACGATGAGCGAACGACAAAAGAAGATCGGCCTAATCATAGGACGCGAATGGAGCTGGCCCTCTGCCTTCATTACTGAAGTGAACAAGCGTGATACCGGGGTCGTTGCCGAATTTGTGAAATTGGGCGGCACCTTTCTGGATAGTCCTCCAGATTATGACGTGATCATCGATCGCATGTCCCACGAAATCGCCTACTATCGAGTCTTTTTAAAATTCGCGGCGTTGCACGGCGTTTATATTATTAACAACCCCTTTACATGGGCTTCTGACGACAAGTTTTTTGGCGAGGCGCTGGCGGCGAAGTTGGACCTGCAAACGCCGCGTACCGTTGTATTACCGAACAAGCGTGTTGAGACACAGGTTGTGCCGGAGAGCTTTCGCAATTTGGAGTACCCCATGAATTGGCGCGGCATAATTGACTA
>CAYSMQ010000558.1:0-2883 GCA_964432035.1 uncultured Ardenticatenaceae bacterium | reverse complement strand
GCAGTGAGTGGGCGGGTAGCATTGAGGATTACTACCGGCTGCTAAAGGTCGCTTCTCTGGTATTAAAAGAAACGGATCCTCAGGCGCAGGTGCATCTAGCGGGTCTCACTTATTGGCACGACGTGATAAACGGTCGCGAGCAGTACCTGCAGCGGATCCTGCGCGTGGCCTCGGCCGATCCGGACGCGGCCGAAAACGGGTTCTTCTTCGACGTTATTTCTTTGCACATCTACTTCCGCAGCGAAACGGTATTTGACATCGTGCGCCAGATTGACGACATCCAGCAGCAATTTGGTCTGGACAAACCGATCTGGATCAACGAAACCAACGCGGCGCCGACGCAAGATCCGCAATGGCCCGTGACCAGGCCGCAATTTCAGCTAGATCTGGATCACCAGTCGGCCTATGTTGTGCAGGCGCACGCCCTGGGATTTGCCGCCGGCGCGGAGCGGATCGGGATCTATAAGTTCTTTGACGTGGGATTGGGCGCCGGCGAGGAATCATTCGGTCTGGTGCGCGCCGATGAGTCGCTGCGTCCCGCCTATTACGCGCTGCAGACAACGGTGCACACGTTGCAGGACTTCACTGCCGTAAGCGCCCGGCGCGATGCGCAAGCGTATCAGGTTACCTTTGAGCAACCGCGCGGTCAGACAGACGTGCTCTGGACGCGCACGCCGCTCACGGTCACCGTTCCTGTGACGGCGACGCTGCCACAGGCCACGCTGCGCACGGCATATGGAGAAGAGGAACTCATCCGGCCCACCAACGGCGTATATTCGGTAACCCTGCCCGCCGCGCGTTGCGACGGGGAGTGTCTGGTGGGCGGCATGCCCCTGTTTCTGATCCAACGTGAGCCGGAACCGACGCCAACGCCTACGCCGACGGCGACGGCAACGTCCACGCCCACGGCAACGTCCACACCGGTGCCCAGCCCCACGCCGACGGCCTCGGCAACCGTGGTCCCGTCGCCCACAATTACTCCGCTTCCCGCCACGGCGACGCCCACAGTGACGGCGGCGCCGTCCTTGACGGGAGCGGGCGATGGTCCGTCTGGCGCGCTCAACGCCGCCGCTCTCACCAGTCCATGGTTGTTGGCGGCTGCGGGGATCGTTTCCCTGTTTGTGGCGCTACTTTTGGTGCGGCGCCGTAGCGGTTCAGAAGGGTAAGGCTCGGCGCAGCAATCGCGTGCTCTGGCGCAGCTCGTCCAGTTGCAAGAGCCAGCTGGCTGCAGCATAGGCCAGCCCACCCACAGCACCACAAATCAGCAATTGCCACAGCGGTCCCAACCCCTGAAGTTGTTGGAGCGCGAGCCAGGATGCGAGGAAGAGGGCCAGCCCGGCGACGATCATGCGCCATAACCCGCGCCACATGCGCCGCCCGCCAATTCCCTGCATCTTGCGTCGCAAGAGCAAGAGGAGAAAAGCCGTTTCTAACAGGTTCGAGAGGCTCACGCCCAGCGCCAGTCCACCGAGGCTGGCCCATCCCAGCATAGGAAAGAGCCAGCGGCTGAAGGCCAGCGCCAGGAGGGTCATGAGGGCTAGTTGCACGGCGCCGGCGAGGACGGGGGTAACGGTATCCTTCATGGCATAGAAAGCGCGAGACACGACTTCCAGGCCTGCCAGGGCCACCAGCCCGGGCGCGTAATAGAGAAGGGCCCAGGCAGTGAGCGTCGTATCCTGCGCCGTAAAAGCGCCGCGCTCGAAGGCCAGGGCGATAATGGGCTCGCTGAGGATCATGAGCAATATCGTCGCCGGCAGGCCCAGAAAAATGATAAGGCGCAGGGTGTCGGCGACTATGCGGCGCATCTGAGGCAGCTCCATCCGGGCGGCGAGCGTGGAAAACGTGGGAAAGGCGGCAATGCCCAGCGCCTGGCCCAGAATGCTCTGGGGCATGAGGACGATTTTCCAGGCGAAGTCGAGGGGGGCCACGATGAGGAGTGATGTGGCCAAGGCGGGAATGATTAGATTGTTTATCTGGCTGAAAGAGAGGCCCAGCACGCGCGGCGCCATCAGTCGCAAGACTTCTCGAACGCCCGAATCGCGAAGGGTGAGAATTGGGCTATAGGATGCGCCGTGGCGGCGTAGGCCGGGTACCTGAACGAGGAGGTGGCCGGCCGCGCCAACCACAGTCCCCCATCCCAGGCCAAGCACGGCGTTGCGGGGAAACAGAGAGGTTTCACCGGCGAGGACGGCGCCGCCAATGATGCCCAGATTGTAGACGATGGGCGCCAGGGCAGGGAGGAGAAAATGCTGGCGCGCGTTTAGGGCGCCCATGAATACGCCGCTGGCGCCGAAGATCACCGTGGAGATGAGTAGGATGCGCAGCAATTCGATGGTCGTCTCGAAGAGCTGCGGTTGCCCGGCAATTTCCGGCAGATAGACGGTGAGTAAGGGTCTGGCGAAAACGGCGACGGCGGCGGAGAGGATGGTGAGGATAAGGAGGACGAGGTTTACGATGGCCGAAAAAAGGCGCCAGCCGCCCTCACGGTCGTCGCGCGCAAAGTAGCCGGCAAATGTGGGAATGAAGGCCGATCCCAACGCGCCGCCGGCAATGATAAAGAAGATCGTTTCCGGTAGCCGCGTTGCAATACGGTAGGCGTTCGCTTCCACGCTTACTGCGCCAAAGTAGTAGCCGATGACCGCGTCCCGGACGAGGCCCAGGATGCGACTAGCGACAAACGCCGCGGATACGATACCTGCAGCGCGCCAAACTTGCCTTTGTTGTGAGGACCCGGCCTCTTCCACGCTCTCTGTTGCCGTCATGGTGGGGAATTATACGCGGAAGACAAAAAAAAGCGGACCGCATGAATTGCGGCCCGCTTAATTTTCTGAGAGCCAGGAACGCCGAACCCTGACTCTCGTTAAAAGGAGGAGAAGAAGAAGA
>CAYSMQ010000557.1:0-2883 GCA_964432035.1 uncultured Ardenticatenaceae bacterium | reverse complement strand
TATGTAAATGGCCGGCCTCTATGATTTGCTCCGGCCGCAAGTCGCGAAACTCCTCCGCGCCGTAACCGTGCATTTCGTGCGCGGCGGGATTAAAGTCCACCAGGCGCCCATCTCCCAGGTCAAAAATTAGCAGTGCATCCGTTGTAGACTCAAACACGCCGCGGTACTGTTCTTCGCGCTCGGCCAGCGCCTCCTCCGTCCTGCGCCGCTCGGCAATGTCCTGCTCCAGCTGCACATTAATGTCCGTCAGGGCCCGCGTGCGATGCGCCACCGCCTGCGCCAACCGCGACTGGCGGTCCACCGAGAGAAAGACCAGCAGCGCCAGCAACGCGCTGATGGCCACGGACGCCATGCGAAAGACCAGCAGTTCGCTCTCTAATGACGCACCCCAGCCGCCGGCGGGCGCCGCCGCCAGTTGCCACTGCTCGTTGCCCGCCTGCACCTGCACAACGATCGGCTCGCTATCGAACAAGTTCGCCGGTCCACTAAAGATTCGGCCGTCACTGTCACGCACCGCAAATTGCAGCGCCGTCGGCTCGTCACTGAGCGTCTCCGTCAAGGCGCTGACGCCCGCTTCCGCCAGCAACACGGGAACGTCAAGCACGAAGTTGACCAGGCCCCAGTAACGCCCGTCACGCTGCACCGCCTGCCGCACAATGAGCCCCATGCCACCCTGCACAAGTTCGAGCGGACCACTGAGCACGATTTCCCCGGTGACAATTGCCTCCTGCACGTCGCTACGGACTTCTGCCCTCTCGTCGGCCAATGGTTCATAGCCAATAACCGCCTCATTGCCGGCCTCAGGATACACGTGCTGCAACACACCGCCGGGCGCCACGGCAATGTTGCGCACCGCAAAGGCGCCGGCCGAAAGCCCGGCGGCATAGGTTTCAAAAAGCTCGGCAAAGTCGGGATTGTCCGCCTCAGCCTGCACGAAGCTGTGCAGGGCCTGGAGTCGTGTCAGACGACGGTTGATGCTGGCGCTAAGCGCGTTGCCGCGCGAAGCAACCTCTACGGCAACGTCGGCCCGCTGCTCGCGCCGCAGCTGCCCTTCGTACCACTCGCCAATGCGAAAAGCCACGATAAGCAACAGCGCAAGGGCAACCAGCGCCGCCAATTTAGCCCCGTTTCGGGAGCCACGATCACGAAATCTAACCCCGGACGCCAATCGTCACACCTCCAGCGGGGCACGCCCCGCACTGTATTCAGATTATAGCGCTGTCGAGGGCACGAAAGCAATGGGCGCAGAAAAAAACCGGACAGATTTTCGAAAACCTGTCCGGTCTAACGCCGACGAAGCTATTATGTAAGCTCGCTACCTCAGCGGAATAGTAAAGGCAAACGTCGACCCCTTGTTCAGTTCGCTCTCCACCCCGATTTCGCCTCCCATCAAGTGCACCAGCTCTTTGCTGATAGCCAGGCCCAGGCCTGCGCCGCCTTTGCGTGGGCCGCCCGCTCCGTTTACCTGCATAAACGGTTGAAAAATATGCTCCTGCTCGTCGGCCGGGATACCGACTCCCGTATCGCGCACGGCAAAGCGCAACGACTGACCACGATTTTCTTCCGCCGCCTCGCAAGAGACCGTCACCGTCACCGAGCCGCTTTCCGTATATTTTACGGCATTGGAGAGCAGGTTAAGCAGAACTTGACGCAGGCGAACCGGGTCCGCGTTGAACGCGTCTGGAACATCCTTTGCAATGTCATTGGCGAACGCCAATCCTTGTGCCGCAGCCAACGGCTGCACAAGTTTCATGGCCTCATCCACGGCCTCACAAACATAAACCGCCTGCCTATCTAGCTGCACCTTACCGGCCTCAATTTTGGCAAAATCGAGCATGTTCCCCAGCATAGCTTCCAGCGTTTCGCTGCCGGTGATCAGCAAATCGACATACTCCTTCTGTTCGGCCGTCAGCGGCGTCTGCTGCAACATTTGCGCCGTGCTGCTTATGGCGTTCAGCGGCGTGCGCACTTCATGACTAACGGTCGCCAGAAACTCACTCTTGATGCGGTTCGCTTCCTCCGCCTCTTTGCGCGCCTGCGCCTCAGACGCGCGCAAACGCCGTAGTTCTGCAATCGCGGCGCGCAAGGCGCGTTCCTTTTTCGTTGCCTCTTGGTACGCGTCCCGGAAATGGCTCACCCGCGTCTGCAGCAAGAGGCCCAAGGTAGATAAAGCTATGACAAGATATTCTGGTGGATACACCGCACTCCTGTCCTTCAGGTCGCGGTTTACAGGGCCTTTTCGCTGATTCCTGACGCCTGTTCGCCGGCAACCCACTCGTCCAATACAGTTTTCACCTGGCGGTATTCGGCAGCCATCTGGCGTAACGTCAGCGCTGCTGCGGCAAAGGCATCCTCCTGCGCCAGCCGCTCGACTTCATCACAAAGCGAGGCAAGCCTGAGTAATCCTAGCTTACTGCTCGCGCCCTTCATGGTGTTAGCCGCCAGTAATAATCGCTCGCGCTCCCGGCATGATAATGCATCTCGCATTTCCAGCAGGTCACGCAGAGCATCTTGTCGAAACACAGGGGCGATACCGGCAATCTTCTTTGGGGGGCTGCCGTCCGCGCATTCCCCCAATTGTTCGAGTATTCCCTGTTTGATCTCCCGGGTTGTCGATGGTGGCATCGGTGTGGGCATTCGCTATCTCTTTGGCCTTCTTGGCATCGCTACTTTCATTGTAAAGGGGCGCGCTTCAGAATCCATACTGCTTTGGTACTAAACTCCATGAGCGCCAGATGAGTCGCACGCGAAACGGGCAGAATGAGTAAGACCTATACGGAAATAAAAATTCGCGCATCGTTTAGTATACTGTAAGCAAATGGCCCAACTTGCATCCAGGGTGTGACTGGCTCGTAAAACTGTAAAGTATTTTATTGCAATTCA
>CAYSMQ010000556.1:0-2886 GCA_964432035.1 uncultured Ardenticatenaceae bacterium | reverse complement strand
CGCCTCCGGCGACCGCCGCGCCCGCGCCGTCAACCAATCCCCAGTCTCCAATCTCCAATCTCTAATCTCCAATCCCCATCACCCTTCCCGTTATTCGTGAAAATTCGTGCTAATTCGATGCAAGTTTCCCCCACACCTCATTCATCACGTCTCGCCGCCGTTCATGGTCACGCGCGCTGTCCGTAACCACCTCGATGATACGGCGACCGGGCTGCGCCAGGGCAGACGCAAAATGGCGGCGAAAGGCGGCGCCATCCTCGACTCGCACGTGGTCGAACCCGTACAGTCGCGCGGCGTGCGCAAAATCTAGCCCGTGTGGCGTTAGAAACAGCTCTGTGAACGGCGGCTCAAACTGCGCCACCGGCAAGCGCCTGAAGATGCCGCCCCCGCCATTATTGAGCAGCACAATCGTCGCGTCCAGTTCGTGCGCTCCC
The DNA here is from genome assembly GCA_964432035.1 of uncultured Ardenticatenaceae bacterium. GTDB lineage: Bacteria > Chloroflexota > Anaerolineae > Promineifilales > Promineifilaceae > JAAYYY01. Next base: position 2,452 of record CAYSMQ010000556.1, on the reverse strand, counting down.
GCCGCCAGCAATCCGTTCATATCATGGTAAAACGTGACATCGCCCACTGCCATCGTCACCGGTTCCCCTCGCGCCGCGGCAATACCCAACCCTGTCGAAATGTTGCCGTCAATGCCACTCGCGCCACGGTTGGCAAAGGTGTGAAGACGCTTGGCAACCGGCGCGCCAAACTCATCAAGGTGTCTCACCGGCAAGCTGTTGCCGGCAAAAAGCAAGGCGCCATCCGGCAACAGCTCCACGATGTCCTTCACAACCACGCCGTCGAAAAACTCACCGTCTAGCGCCTCGGACAACGCAGCCTGGTACGCCTCCTCTCTCTCGCCAACCGCTTGTTGCCAGGCCGACCCACCGCGCGCCGGCAGCCGATCGCTCAATTGCCGGCAGGTTAAGACCTCATCCGCCTGCACAAACAGCGATGTGTGGTGGCTTTCGTCGGCCCACACCCCATTTCCGCGCACGTGCACGATGTCCGGCTCTTCGCGCGCCAGATAGGTGTTCAGCTCCTTCGACGTAGGCGCCGCGCCAAAACGTACTATCGTCTCCGCAAGATATCCGATTTCCAAGCGACTCTCCGGTCGCCGAAATCGGATATCTGAACAGACAACGGCGTCATTTACCCACGGCCCATAGCGCACGCCCGACAACGCATCGGCCACAATCGGATACCCGCTGCGCCGCGACAACGCTGCCACTGCCTCCGGAAAATCACCACCCGGACAGCGCGGGCCGCAAACGATCAGCCCACGCTCCTGTTCCTCGACGAGCGAGGCAATCTCTTCGACTGTTTCGTCAGGCAGTGCTGGGCTGCCGGTGACGACGCGCGGCAGATATCCGACTTCTTGAAGAAATCGGATATCTTTCTCGCTACGACCTTGCGGCTCAAACGGCTTACGAAACGGAAAGTTCAAATGCACGGGCCCTTTGCGTATGCCATTCGCCAGCGCCCACCCCCTCACCATCAGCGCGCGCAGGTTGCGCAAGGCCACGCCGGGGGGCTCACGCTCCGGCAAAGGCACATCCACCGACCACAACACCTGCTCGCCATAGAGCCCAATCTGGTCAATCGTCTGGTTTGCGCCGCTATGCCGCAGCTCTGGCGGACGGTCTGCCGTCAGTGCCAGCAGCGGAACCTGCGCCATGCGCGCCTCGACGATCGCCGCAAAGAAATTCGCCGTCGCCGTACCCGACGTCGAAAGCAGCGCCACGGGACGGTCCAGGACCAGCGCCATTCCCAGCGCGAAGAAACCCGCGCTGCGTTCGTCCAGATGCCGGTAGATCGTCACATCCGGATGCGAGGCAAACGCCAGCACCAACGCCGTCGAGCGCGATCCTGGCGCCACACAAACCTCACGCAAGCCCGCTCCCACCAACGCCGCAACAGCCGTCTCGGCCCAAAGCGTGGCGGGATTCTTCAACTCTCTCTCTCGTTCCATATCACTCGTAATCTGTGGAGTGTAGACTGTGGCATGTAGAGTGTGCTCTCACACTCCACACACTACCCTCAACACGCTACACGCTACTGCCGTCCGCCGTCGCCTCTTGCCACCCCCAACGCCTCCAACATCGGCCGGAACTTCAACGCCGTCTCATCCCACTCCTTCTGAGCTTCAGACTCGGCCACAATGCCCGAGCCAGCATAGAGCCACACGCGCCGGTGTTGGCTCACGGCCGAGCGGATGGCAACGGCAAAGGCGCCGTTCAGTTCATAGTCGATCCAGCCCAGTGGCGCGGCGTACCAACCACGCGTCACCGGCTCCGTTTCACGAATAAATTCTAACGCCGCGCGACGCGGCGAACCACCCAGCGCCGGCGTCGGATGCAGCAAATCGACGAGCGGCAAGATGCCGCGCGGTTCCAACAGTCGCCCGCGGATGGGCGTAAACAGGTGCTGGATGTTGCGCAGCTTGTATACGCCTGGCTGCGGCGAAATCTCCAGCTGCGCCGTCAGCGGGGCCAGCCGCTCCAACATCGACATCACCACGACGTCATGCTCAAAACGGTCTTTGGCGCTATTCAGGAGTTCCTGGCCCAATCCCTCGTCTTCCCGGCCATCGTCGCTACGGCCGATAGAACCCGCCAGCGCCATGCTCGTAATCGTATCTCCCTCTACTTTGGCCAACAGCTCGGGCGTGGCGCCGAAAAAGGCGTGGTGCGGTTGCGGTTCAAACAAGAAACGATAGCTTTCGGCATAATGCTCATTCAGAAAGCGTAGCGCGCCTTCCACGTCCACGCGCCTGGCGAAGCGCAGCTCTGCAACCCGCGAAAGGACCACCTTCTTTAGCGGTGGCGAACCCGGCGGCGGTTCGGCGGCAAACCGTTCCTGCGCCTGCGCAATCTGCGCCGCCCACCTCTCGAAAGGCAATGGATAGCGCAGGGCAACCGGCTCGCCGTGCCGTCCCCACGCCGCTTCGCCTTCCTCCCGCCGCTCGGCGCTCTCGCGCAGGGTCCGGTA
>CAYSMQ010000555.1:0-2889 GCA_964432035.1 uncultured Ardenticatenaceae bacterium | reverse complement strand
CAGGAACGCCGAACCCTGACTCTCGTTAAAAGGAGGAGAAGAAGAAGAGATTTTTACCCTTCGAGAAGTAGTATATGGTAGTTTTTATGCACATACTGTACGCCGACCCTACTCCAAACCTACGCGAAACCTACGCTTGTGAAATACAGAACAAATAATAGGACCTGGGTACTTGGCCCTCCGATTTATTCGCCTTAGAATCCTGAATCATGACAAAAGCGCGCGCATTGTGGCTCATGGTAGCAGTTCTGTTGGTAGCAGCATTGTTGCGCCTACCGGCGCTTGAATCGAAGCCTCCAGGTTTGCATTACGACGAGGCCGCTAACGCCATTCTCGCTGCAGATATTGGCCTTCGCGGGGAGCGACCGGTTTTTATCTCCAGCTATACGGGCAAGGAGGTGCTCTTCTTCTACGGCGCCGGGGCCCTTATGAACGCGCTGGGCGCTTCTGTCTTCTCCTTGCGGCTGGCGGCAGCGTTCATGGGCCTTTTGACCATCGCAGCGACGTACTGGCTGGGTCGGGAGTTATTGGCGGACCGGCGCGTCGCCGTGATTGCCGCGGCGCTGATCGCCATCAGCTTCTGGCATCTGATATTTAGCCGGCTGGGCTTTCGCGCCATCAGCCAGCCACTTCTACAGGCCCTGTCTGTAGCGGCTCTTTTCCGCGGTCTGAAACAGTCGGACGCCGGCAATGGAGGCCGCAAGTTGCTTGTCGCGGCCGGCGTCTTTCTGGGGCTGACGGCGTACACCTATCTGGCGGCGCGCCTCTTCCCGGTCCCGCTTCTGTTGGCCTTGCTGCCGGTGCTGGCGCCGGGCGTCACGTGGCGGCGGCGTTGGGCGTCTGTTGTCCTCGTGGGCGCCGTGGCGCTGCTAGTCGCCGCGCCGCTGCTGCTCTATTTTGTGCAGAACCCGTCTACCTTTTGGGTGCGCATTGCGCAGGTGGCGCCGGAAGGGTCGGGTGGCGAGGAAGGGGCGTCGTTGCTGGATAGCTACCTGCGGTCGCTGGCGATGTATTTCCTGGCGGGCGATCCTTACTGGCGCTTCAATGTCCCGGAGCGCCCGCTGTTCAACTGGTTTTGGGGCGGATTGCTCGTCGTGGGCTGGGCGGCGGCGCTCTTGCGCTGGCGGCGCTGGTGGTACGATTGGCAGAAATCGGCCGTGCTTCTGCTGGCAACTGTTCCCTTCATTATGTTGTTGCCCACCGCACTGGCGACGGGCGAAATTGTGCCCAGCAATTTGCGGGCCATCGGCCTGATTCCCTTCATCTTCTACCTTCCGGCGTTGGGTCTGGTTACCCTCATTGAGCAGCTGGCGGACCTGGCGCGCCGCCCGAGTGAACAGATCACGGCCTTCTTGCGCTACCTAAGCTTCTTAGAAGGATACGACGTCAATTACGCCTTTGTCGTTCTGCTGGTACTTCTGCTAGGCGGCGCCTTTACGTGGAGCATGTACTTCGACACGTGGGCCACGCGCACAGACCTCTTCTATGACTCCGACGCCGATCTGGCGGCGGTCGCGCAGTATCTGGACAGGGAAGCGCCGCGTGATGTGCCTGTGTTCGTCGCCGCGTTGCACTACAGACATCCGACGCTGGCCTTCCTGTCCGACAGCTACGATCGCGTGCGTTGGCTCACAGACAGTGAGGCGCTGGTTTTTCCAGAGCAGGGAGCGGCTCTTTACGTCTTTCCACATAACAGCCCCGCGCCCGAATGGGCCGATGCGTATTTGAGCGAAGCACAGCGCACGGCGGGTCCGCCGGGGCCTGACGGCGACCCCCTTTACATGGCCTATCTGCTGTCTGAACCGCCGGAACTGGACGCGTCATTGCCTGAGGGGACGTTTGACGGCGTGGTGCAACCCCTGTGGCATGACGTGGACAACGTCGCGCAGGATGGGTCACTGGCAGCCACGTTTGCCTGGCGTATTTTGGCCGATAACGCTCCCGGCGTGCGCCTCTACGCGCACCTTTACGACAGTTGGGGCAATCGTTGGGCGCAGGCAGAGATGCTAGACTATGCGGCCGAGCAGTGGCAGGCGGGTGAAACGGTTTTGCAACGGATTGAATTACCTCTGGCGGAAGGCACGCCGCCCGGGAATTATCGCTTGCGACTGGGTTTCTTTGAGGAGGGTAGCGGTGAGATCCTGCCGCGGCTGGACGACGGCGGACGCTACGCGGGAGATGCCCTGGTTGTGGAGGATGTGCGTGTGGGCGCGCTGCGTCCACCGGTTCGGCGTCCTGTTGCACCCATGGGACGGCCCCAGGTTGTGCGTGATGGGCTTGAGCTGTTGGGCTACTCGCTGGGCGCGGATACGGTGGCAACCGGCGCCGAGATGCCGCTCAGCCTGTGGTGGTGGGCGAGCGAGGAACAGCCGCCCATGACCGTGCGCCTGGAACTGTTGCGGTCTGACGATACAGGCGTCGTGCTCGCCGACACACAACCCGTGCATGGCACTTATCCTTTCCAAAACTGGCGCACGCCTCTCTTTTTGCGCGACGTCGTCGATCCGCAGGCGCCTTTAAAATTGGAAGGCGGCGATTACCGCCTGCATCTGCGTCTGCTTGACGAAGGGAGCGACACCGTCTTTACGAGCAGTCTGGGCACGGTGACCATCGAAGAGACTACACGCACGTTTGAGCCGCCACGACTGCAGTATCCGACGTCCGCGACTTTCGCCGGAGAAATCGAACTGCTTGGTTACAACCGGGAGCAGGCGTCGGCAGGGGAGATACATCTGGAGCTTGCCTGGCGCGCGCAGCAGGAGATCGCGGCGGATTACACCGTCTTTGTGCACCTTCTCAACAGGGACGGCACCTGTTGTTAGTGGCAAAGTGACCGCATGCCACGGCAGGGTCAGTATCACACCTCGCGCTGGCTGGCGGGTGAGGTGG
>CAYSMQ010000554.1:0-2892 GCA_964432035.1 uncultured Ardenticatenaceae bacterium | reverse complement strand
TCGGATGTCTCTTAGAGAGAACAGCATGGAAAATGGCGAGTACCGGCCAAAACGTTCAACTGAAGAACTGCGCGACTTGAGCCGGAAGCTGAGCCGGCAAATTCTGGAGATGACGACGGCCGCCGGTTCGGGTCACCCTTCTAGCTCGCTTTCGGCCATTGACGTGCTCACAGCCCTGTATTTTGGCGGTGTGATGCGTTACGACCCGGCGCGACCGCAATGGCCGGCGCGCGATCGCTTTATTCTCAGCAAGGGGCATGGCGTACCCGCCCTCTACGCGGTGATGGCGGAAGCGGGATATTTCGACCCCGACAAATTAATGACCTTGCGAGAGCTGGGCAGTCCGCTGGAGGGCCACCCTAATATGCGCGCGCTACCGGGGCTGGAAGCGTCGACAGGCTCGCTGGGCCAAGGGCTCTCCATTGGCCTGGGCCACGCGCTGGCGGCGCGCATTGACGATCTAGACTACCGGGTATACGTGATGCTCGGGGATGGAGAGGCGGACGAAGGCCAGGTGTGGGAAGCAACCATGGCGGCGGCGAAATACAACGTGCACAACCTGACGGCGATTCTGGACTATAACCAGTTCCAACAGACGGGGCCGGTGTCGGAGGTGATGCCGTCGCTGGTGCCTTTTGCCGATAAGTGGGCTGTGTTTGGTTGGCGTGTGCTGGAAATAGACGGTCACGACATAGATGCTATTTTGGATGCTTTGGCTCAGGTGCAAGAGGAGAAGGAACGCCCTCAAATTATCGTGGCGCGCACGAAGAAGGGTAAAGGGTTAGGCGTGTTCGAGGAAGATGCCGTAAATCGTATGCACGGCAAACCGGTGGAGGAAGAAGCGTTGGATGAGGTGCTGGCGGAACTGGCACGGTGAACGGGTGCAGGGGTGACTTTGCACTCGCCCTTTCAGGAGAAAGATAATGGATATTGGCAAACAGATTGGATTGGAATATGGGCCACCAACCCGGAACGCGTTTGGCGAGGCGCTGCTGGCGTTAGGGGGAGAGTATGAGGACATCGTCGTCGTGGACGGGGACGTGGGCAACTCCACGCGCACGGAGGCGTTTGGCGACGAATTTCCGAACCGCTTTTTCAACGTAGGTATCGCCGAGAGCAACTTGGTGGGCGTTGCCAGCGGGCTGGCGGCGTCGGGAAAACGGGCGCTGGCCGCCAGTTTTGCCTGTTTCTTGCTTTGCAACGCCTATGACCAGATCCGCATGAGCATCGCCTTTCCCCGCCTGAATGTAAAGCTCGTGGGCTCGCATAGCGGGATCAGCGTAGGCGAAGATGGTCCGAGCCAAATGGCGATTGAAGACCTGGCTCTGGCAGGCTCATTGCCCAACTTCACGGTGCTGGCGCCGGCGGACGCCCCGTCGACGAAGGCAGCGACGCGCGCGATGTTGGAGCATGACGGACCTGTGTATATGCGAACAGGGCGGCCTAAAGTTCCCATCGTTTATCCCGAAAACGCAGAAGTGCATTTCGGCAAGGCCAACCGCATGCGGGAAGGCGACGATGTGACGATTATTGCCTGTGGGCTGATGGTGGCTGCCGCGCTGGAGGCAGCGCACGAGCTGAGCAAGGACGGCGTCGAAGCGCGCGTATTGGATATGCACACCGTGAAGCCGGTTGATGAGTTGGCCATTGAACAGGCAGCGCGGGAGACGCGGGGCATTGTTACGGCTGAGGAACACCTGTTGGGACACGGATTGGGAGCCACAGTGGCTCGCGTGGTTGCGCAACGCCACGCGGTGCCCATGGATTTCGTAGGCGTCGACGACACCTATGCAGAGTCCGGAGAGCCACAAGAATTATTAGAGAAGTACGGGTTGATGCCCGCCGACATCCGTCGCGCGGTGCACAATGTGCTGAAACGGAAATAATGTATCTGTTGGTATCGAAGGCTAACGAATTAGCTTGACGACTATTCGCGAATTGTTGATGGTAAGGAATTCATGCTAATTCGTGAGATTAGATGCCGTAAGTCTGGAAAATTGGAGGTACTATGCTACCCGACGAAAAGGATATTATAGAGAAGCAGCTAGAGGAATTGGTCGACTCTCTGATGCACACGGAGAAGCTTTACTCGACGGCGGCGGGTAATGCGCTGAACGACGAATTGCGCCAGCTCTTTGAAGCGCGCGCCGAACAGCGTGAATCGTTTGCGCAGACAATCGAGCAGGAAAGCTGGGCAGTAGAAGAAGAAGAGGAAGACGGTGAAGGTCCGCTTGATGTGCTGCGACGCGGCGGTCTGACGATCCGCGCGGCGATGACCATCGAGCCCGATAAGACGGACCGCATACTCATCGAAGATACGCGCGAAGCGGACGAGGCGCTGCTGGAGAAGTATGACAAGGTGCTTTCTGACGATCTAGACAGAGCCGTGAAGGCGACGCTGCGGCGGCAGGTTACAATGATAGAAGCCACGCAGGCGAACATGGCGACAATGTTGGGAACGCCGCAAGGGCAGATGGTGTTGGGGCTTTTTGCCACCGTGGAGCAGGCGGAGGAAGCTGTGGATGGCCTGGAAGAGGCCGGTTATGAACAGGATGAGATAAATCTCCTGGCTCAAGAAGAGGCTGTGAAATCGTTAATCGAAGATCCGCGACCGGAGGCCACGAAGGAGAGCGCCACGGCAGGCGCCGTCGGAGGTGGAGCCGTAGGCGGACTTATCGGATTGATTGCCGGCGCCAGCACAGCCATCATCATGGGCGTGGGCACGGTGATGACCGGCGGTGCCCTGGCGGCAGCGCTGGGTATTACAGCAGCGGGCGCAGGCATCGGGGCTTCTTATGGTGGGCTCCTTGGCGCGCTCACAGGTTGGGGCGTGAGCGAGGGAGATATCCAGCATTTCATCGAGGGCGTGCGCGACGGCAAGATCCTGGTCGC
>CAYSMQ010000553.1:0-2915 GCA_964432035.1 uncultured Ardenticatenaceae bacterium | reverse complement strand
TATTCCAGTATAGTTCAGGGCTTGCAAGATTGAAAGCGCTTAAGTCAATCTCTCACCCTGTTACTCTTTTCTGCCTTTGTGTGCTGCAATCATGCCCCTTGCAACTGGCCCACGGTGACCCGCTGTCCGAATACAGTCCACATCAGCGCCGCATCCACAAGCAACGGCAAAACCGCCCAGCCCGTAAACCAGATCACCTGCAGCGCCACGGAAAGCACGACGCCCGCCACGACAAACCCGCGGAACCACTCTCGCCACCGCCGCCAGCGCAGCAGGATCGCCACTGCCAGCAGAAACGCAATCGCCGACGTAAACGCCAGGATCGGCGTGAGTGTATTCAATAGATCGCCTGCCGGAATTAACGTGCGCGTCTCCACGGCAAAAGGCCAGATCAGCCTGCCGCCCACCCACCACGGCGGCGACGGATCGCCCGGCTGCAGCGGCACAATTGCCGCCAAATTAAGATGAGCACCAAGGAGCAACAGAACCAACGTAATAACCCGCATCTAACACCTCCTCAATCTACCTTCAATAATTTTCACGCGCCTCACCTGCCGGCGCATTCACCTGATTCAAAAGATGCTTCTGTATTTCTTCACGGATCGCCGCCTGTTCCACCGCCATCAGCAAGTGGCCCCCTCTCTCGTAACGTACCAGCCTGGCGCCGGGAATGGTGGCAGCGGCAAACTCTGCATTCTGGTAGCGTTGCAGCGTGTCGTCCGTGGCGTGCACGATCAACGTTCGCGCCTCGATCGCCGCAATACGCTCGCCCGGTAGCGCCGCCCCGTTATCAAACGCCACGCCCGCCGTCCGCAGCGAAACCGGGTTCATCTCTTCGATAATGCGCTCGACTAGCTGTTCCTGCCCTGCCGTCAATCCCGCGATGACCGCGTCGTTCGCCCCCATCAGCGCCATGAACTGTCGCTTGAACAACGTGCTAATCCCCCAGTACAACCAATCGTACTTAAAGATACTGGTCAGCGCATTGCCCTTCTGGTTCGCCTCCCCTTGCCCTTCCGTGTCCATCGTCACAACGCCCGCCGAGACAAGCGTCAGCGACGACACGCGCTCCGGATACAACACGGCAAAAAGCAACGCCGATGGCCCACCATGCGAAAAGGCCACCACTCCAACTTTGTCTACACCCAGATGGTCCAGCAACGCCGCGTAAGCATGCGCCTGCTCATCAAACGTTGCCCCTTTCCGGAACGTCGAGCGCAGGTAACCAAAGCGCGACGGCGCAATCCACCGCCACCCCTCATCCAGGAAGCTCTCCGCGATCAGTTGGCCCTGATCGTATCCCCCTCCACTGCCGTGAACGACCAGCACCGGCGGACCCTCGCCGCCCTCCGCATACTCCACGTCACCATACGCTGACCGCAGGATCCGGCTCTTCCCTCGTACGCGCTCGTATGCCCGCCTCATATCGCGCCGGTAGACCAACGCCGCCACAGCCCCTGCCGCACCCAACCCCAAGACAGCCCGATACACCGTCTTCATCGCTTTTCCCTCTCAGCAACCTTCGGTTGCCCTCTTCCTTCTTCTTTCCTCTTCCTTCTAATCCCTCTAAGCGCGTCCCCGCAGCCAAAACGTGCGAACCAGCAGAATCAGTCCCAGTGCAATCAACAATATGGGCCACAAATCATCCGCCCACGCCAAACGGAACCCGCTAATCCCAATCACCAGTTCAAAGAACGTAGCCGCCACCAAAAACATGACCAGCCCCACGCCCGCAACGCGCAGCCCTTCGTCCAGTGTTTCCCTGTTGCCGCGTATCAGGCCATAGCCGATCCACCCCAGACCCAGCGACGTCGGCGCCACCAGCGCCCAGGCGTACGCCCAACTCTCAAAATGGTCGAACGTGTTCTGGTAAAGCAGAATCAGCCCCACCATGGTGACAATGCTCCCTACGGCGCTAAACCCCTTGCCCGGCTCCTGCGGCATGGCCAGCGAAGCCAAATAAACCGCCGCCCCCGGCACAATAATAAAGAGCGGCCACGCCAGCCGCCCCAGGTCGATATCCAGAAACTGACCCACCAGAAATACCACCCCGACGAGAATCAGTAGCAGGCCAAGGACCACATTCCCTCGTTTCATTTGTCATTCCTCCATCCTAACAATGTGTTCTACGAACAGTATAATGCCAGACGCAAGGGAATGGAATCCTTATCCCCTCCTGTAGCCACGTATACCTAGGATAAGAATAACCGACCACGTTTGCATCAGTCTATGCGGCAGTCTATCCCCTCGCCACGTGGACAGGTTTATTGCGGAAGCCCATTCGGACCGGGCGTTCAAGCAGCACAGCCGCAGCTAAGCCAAGAAGGGCAACGACAACCGCGTACAGCGCTTGCGGCCACAGGCTACCAATCTCTTCAGATGACAGGGGAAGGAAGGCAATCGCCGTGTTCGTACTCAGGTGGAACAGCCAGGCCAGCAGCACGCTGCGCGTATTGCGGTACATCCAGGCTAGAATGACCGAAGCCGCAATGGGCATGACAAAGAATAGCGCCACCGAGAGCGGCCCGTACCGGTGCACGTTAGACCCGCTGATCCAGTAGGGCAAGTGCCAGGTGGCCCAGATGATGCCCAGGGCCAGACTAGCACGCAGCCACCCGTTTCTCTCGGCCATGTGCGGCAAAGCGAACCCTCGCCAGCCAATCTCCTCCATGAGCGTATTGGGAATCTGGATAAGCATCATAAACAGCAGCGCGCCAAACGTGAACGGCGGTGCCGGCAGCGGCGTCCCTCGAGCCAGGCTGGAGACCGCGTACACGATGCCAATTACCAAAGGCATGAGCAACAGGGCTAGGGCGTACCAGCGCACGTTGAGCCGCCAGACCGTAACCTGACGCAGCAACGTCAAGACGCCCGATCGTCCGCTCCCATACGCAGCAACCAGCAACGCGGCGATG
>CAYSMQ010000552.1:0-2928 GCA_964432035.1 uncultured Ardenticatenaceae bacterium | reverse complement strand
TTGATGATTCCCGAACTTAAAAACAACCCGTCCACCATTCCCGCCCGCTGCATATCCATGAACGTGTTAGCCATCTCCTCGGGCTTGAACGTCGCCCGGCGATAGTTGCGTCCGGCGCGGAAGGGACAATAGTAGCAGTTTCGCTCGCAGGCCGACGTGAGCATCGTCTTCAGCAAGGGCACCGTCTTATTGCCGGCGACGGCGTTGTAGATGCCGAGCTCTTCTTTGCGGTTCTTGGGTCGGGGGGCGCCGCAGGGGAGGGGGGGAGATTGGAGATTAGAGATTGGAGACTGGAGATTGGAGTTTGCAGGCTGATCGGGCGTCTGGTTGCTGGCTTGGTCGCTGGCCATTGGTAGGGGGATGTGGCGGGGGGCGCGGCCGGGTTGGGCTTCCTCCGCCGGTTCCAGGTCCATCTCTTCCGCGAACAGCCGCAACTTCTGTAGCGCTTCCATGGTTCTATTATATAGAACTTTTGTTCGCTGTGTCAATGATTCGGCAGAGAGGAAAAGGTTTTTGATCCGAAAGTCGGATTAAGGAAGAACTAGACGTAGCATAGCTTTTCTGGATTGGCGATAATGTACAACGTTTCAATGTAATCATCGACATTCTGGATGCTGATAACCAGAAAGGCGTCGCCGGCCAAAGTGCGCAGGATGACGGTTGCTTGGCCATTCACTGTCGTGATCTCGCTCATAAAGCTCTCCGGCGTGAAGTGACGCGCCCTAAGCATAAAGTGCGCCGCTGCGTCCCGACCATAAATGGGTCGCCGTGCGGCAAATACCTGACCACCACCATCAGTCCATAGCACCACATTGTCTGCCAGCAACTCTTTCAAACCCTGCAAATCGCCAGCTTCTGTGGCCTCTAGGAACTTTTGCACCAGTTTTTTGTGGGCTGCGGGGGAACTTTCGAAGCGGGAACGTTCGGAAGTTATGTGTCGCCGGGCGCGGCTGAACAGCTTGCGGCATGCCGCCTCCGATTTCTCTAAGATAGCGGCGATCTCTTCGTACTTGTAATCGAATACCTCGCGTAGTAGAAAAACGGCGCGTTCGGCAGGCGTTAGGCGTTCCAACAGTACCAGGAGCGAGAGAGAGATCGCTTCATAGCGATCCAGCCGGCGGGCGGGCGTCGAACCGTCGGTAAGCACCGGCTCGGGAAGCCACGGCCCGAAGTAACTTTCTCGCTTCCTGCGAGCGGAATTGAGCCGGTTGATGCTGAGCCGGGTGACGATAGTACTCAGGTAAGCTTTCGGTGATTCAATGACGTTCTGATCCGCCGCCTCGTAGCGCAGCCAGGCCTCCTGCACCACATCTTCAGCGTCCATGGCGCTGCCTAACATGCGATAGGCGATGGCGAACAGCAGGGACCGATAAGCCTCAAAGGTTGCGACTGTCATAAATAGTAGGTCTCTCGCGGCTCAACATGATCACAACGCCGGATGTCAGGAGGGGACCGATAAAGATGTCGCGACGTCGCACGAGAACAGTTTCGAACAGTATAGTTATAGTACACAGTTTACGCCTTCGCAGATTCATCTCTGTGCGAAGATAGCGTTGTTGGCATCGCACCGGCGTGCCTCGCACCACGGTCTCTTCCCAACCAAAAGAACAGGCCTGGATGCCAGCGCTCGACCTTTAGAAGCTGTAGAATTAGCCAGACGAAGAAGTTGCGCAGAGCCAGCGCCACGCGCCCAGTGTATATTGGGCCCACCGGATCGTCGTCCGGATAGCTAGCAAAAGCCACGGCGTCACGCCGTCCAAGGGCAATTCCCTGGCCGAAATAAGAGAAACCCAACGGCCGCTGTGCCTCACCGCGGAGATGGCGGCCCAGATTGTCGGCAGCGTGGGCGCCGGTAACCAGTGCGGTGAAGAGCGCCATACGCACAGGCGCCCCTGGCTGTTCCTCTGGCCGTCCGGCATCGCCAACAGCGTAGATATGCGGATGAGAGATGGAGCGTAAGCAGGCATCCGTTGTAATTTGGTCGCGCCAGTTCACCTGTATGCCCGCCTGCCGGGCGAGTGACGGAGCGCGAAATCCCCCGGCCCAGACACAGACATCATAAGCGACTGTGCGGCCATCGGCGATGATGAGTCGCTTCTCTTCCACAGCACTTACTGAAGCGTGTTCTAAAATTTCTACGCCGAGCCGCGCCATGGCCCGTCGCATGTATGTCTGGACGGCGCGATTCTTGAAGGTCCCAAAGTCGCCGCGCGTGACAATGGTCACTTGCAGCCCGGGAAAACAGTCGGCGATTTCGGCGGCCAGTTCCACGCCGGTAGCTCCGGAGCCGACGACTAGTACGCTCGCATCTTGCCGCGTGTGAGACAGCGTCGTCAGGCGTCGGTAAAGCGCTCGTGCCGAGTGCTGACCCATGGCATCCAGCGTATAAGCGTACTCCTGAACCCCATCAACGCTCTCGCGATCCACGTGACTACCCAGCGCGTATACGAGGTACTCATAAACGATTTCTTGCTTGCCGTTGTCCGAGTTTATCGTAAGTGAGCGACGTTCAGGGTGCAGCGCACTAATGTAAGCCTGACGAAAGCATACACCGCTTCCGTGTAACATGCGTGCCAGCGAGTTGTGACGTGGCTCATTGCCTGTGGCGACCTCATGAAGGCGTGGTCGCTCCACGAACTGATCGCTGGCACTGATAAGGGTCACGTTTGCCGCTAATCGCTCAATCCTACCTGCCAAACGGATGGCGCACATGACGCCCGCGTATCCCGCGCCCGCCACAACGATCCTTGTTTGCTTCTGTGACATGAGAATACCTCGCTTGTCCTTTAGACGGCCTCTACTAATGTAGACAAGCGAGAACCTCATTCTGTGACAGCATAAGCACAAGCTTATATTATTTTAAGGTGGCTCCGTCTACGCCCACAACTCCCGCAAATTCTCCCACATCAGATAGGCGCCCGTGATCAG
>CAYSMQ010000551.1:0-2948 GCA_964432035.1 uncultured Ardenticatenaceae bacterium | reverse complement strand
CAAACAACCCCCCCTGCGCCTGCAACAGGGTGCCCACCACGCCCACCACCAGCACGTACACGCCAACGATGACGGTCGTCAGCGTGCCGTAGACCAGCGCCCGATTTAATAGGGTGTCAATGTCAAACAGGTTGTACCGCAGAATGGAGATAGCCACAGCCAGGGGAAACAGCACGCCGATGAGACCGATCAGATTAGCGTCCAGGCCGCGACCACCGGCCGCCAACGGCACGAAGTACAGAAGGACCGCCGAACCGCCCACGGTCAGGCCGGCCAGCGCCAGCCAGCGGATCTGTCGCCGGGTGGCGCCGTGGCTCCGCCGATATTGCCATACGATGGTCACAGAGGAGAGGGTCAGAAATACAGCCGCGTGCGGTCCGGTGAACCACTCCCACGTACCCATCCACGCCAGCAGGTTCGTTGTCTGGGATCGTGTCGCGACCAGGTAGACAATCAGCAACGCGTAAGGCAACCCATACATGAGCGGCAACAACCACTTTCTCCTTTGAAGGAAACCGGCCGGCTGCGGGAATATCAGCGCAAAGTGCTCGTTGGCGATCCACACGAGCATGAACCCGGTAATGGTTCCAAGCTGGTACAGCCACACGCCAATCCCGTTCACAAAATCGCCGACCTGTAACCCCAAAGACCACGTCATGGCGCTGAACAGGGCCGCCGACGTCAGAAATAGCAGCCGAGCGGCCGGGACGTGGGGGCGCCGCAGAAAGACGTACCCTGCAATCAACAGGGTGAGCGTACGAAAGAGCACGGTGCCCCATTCGCGGCTCAGGACGGCGCCCAGAGGATACCGGCCCATCGTGACGCCTACCTCCGCCAATGCCCCATCACGAATCACAGAAAAAGTAACGGTGTCGCCCACCTGCCACTGGTTCCCCGGCGCCCGCAGCCACGCTTCCAGCGAACGGCCGCCTACCGCTGTGACCACGTCTCCCGCCTGCAGGCCAGGCGGTCCGGCTTCCAGGGGCGTCACCATCACACCTTCGGCCGTCATGGTGCTGATCGCCGGCTGGAGACGGCCGTTGGCGAACGGCGTCGTCACGTGCATCCACAAAAACGCCAGAGGTAACCCGACGAGCAAACCGGCCAGGGCAACGAGCGGGAGATGGGTGCGATAAGGTCGAACCTGCACCCGTCGTGGCGATCCTTGCACAACCCCTTCTTCCATCACAGGTTCAGAGGCAGAAGATGGCGCTGAATCTGGATTCGGATCCACCAAGACGTTCACCCCCTGCTGAATCGTGGCGCGCAACGGGCGCAGAAAGATGAAAAGAACAGCAACCGTGAGCAAAAGGCCGGCGAGCTCATTCTCCGTCTGCAGGAAGTAACCGGTAATGCTGACCGCAATTGCATAAAAGAGGGCCACACTCAATGTCAACCCGCTGTAAACCAGCGTACGATTAATGATCAGGTCAATATCATACAGTCGGTATCGCAAAATGGCGACGCTTGCAGCAAGAGCAATTACCAGAATCGTAAGACTGATAGCGGCAATAGTCAATTCCCGGACCAGCGCGCTGTTGGGAAAGGAAATCGAAGCGATTGAGGCGATTACAAGCACGGCCACCGCCAGCAGAACGGCGTAAAGCAACCACTTTAGCTGTTGTCGCTCGACGCCGTGGGAGCGGCGGAAACGTAGGACGAACGAAGCGATGGCGCCCACAAGACCTATTCCGACCAACCAGCCCCCAACGGTCAGTAAAGTCTCCAACGCCCCGGCAGCAAATGAGACGCCGGACAAATTCGGCGTCGTGCCCAGCCCCTCTATCGCCAGCCCAACAGTCGTCATACCCAGGCCCAGCGCCGCGGACCAGAGAACGGGACGCCAGCGTGATGATAAAAGACGGGCGTCCGGAAACAGCAGGAAGACAAACACGGTTGGGAGGACGATAGTGGGAACCCAGAACCAGTTATCGAGCCATTCTGTGAAGGCGACGCCCGGCAAAGGACGTTCGCCGGGCACAATGGCTGCGTAATTCTCGTATGCCCCAGCACCGATGGTAATTGCATAAAACACTGCTACGGCGAGGAACATCCAGCCGAAGACGTTGCGCGGCCGGCGAGTGGCCACCAGCGTCCCGAGGATGGCATAAGCAACGGTCACAAATGGGTTGAGCGCAACGTGGTACAGAAAGGCACCCGCGTCGCCACTCGTCACCGCGTAAACAATCGCCAGGACGAAACCGGCCACCGAAACCAGGATGGCCGCACCTGCCAGACCCCATACCAGCCAGCTCATCGTTGTATCGTAGTGCGCAGCAGCCGGAACAAGACGGTCACAAGCGCCACGGTCACGAGCAACGCTGCGAGGTTGTTGTCCGACGGCCTTCATCTGTGCCGCGGCTGTATTGCTCGTACCTCGCCTGATAACCAAGTAGCCGGCCGATCGGATTATAGATCGCCTCCATCTCAAGCAATTCGCCGTTTGTCTCTGCCGCCGTTTTTCGAAAGATAAGGCGTTCCCCATCTGGGCTGACAAATTCTTTTCCCATTCACCGACCTCGTTCACTTAATTGCAGTTGGCAACGATCGCGGACCGCAGCCACATTATACACAAAAGGACCGAAGGGGCGGGACGATCTCCTTCTTTTCCATTCTCAGGGCCAAGGACCTGCCTCTGCTCGAACCGGACGCCTGCCAACTGCAATCGCGACCTATCCACCCATCAGCAGGAGGCCGAACCACGCCATTGTTAGAGAGAGAGCAGAAGGTAATATGCCGAGGCGAAGCAAAGGCGGAACGCTGCGAACCATGGTGAAGACACTGCCCAACGCCGCAAGGAACAATAGAATGCCAGCCGCCCGAGGATAGACGCCAGCCATCCAGGTGGACAGGCCCATGATGAACATGACGAAGAAAAGCGACGGCGCACCAACCGAGACCCACAGCCACATCCGACGCGGTATATGAGGCGCAGTAGACGTCTCGAT
>CAYSMQ010000550.1:0-2964 GCA_964432035.1 uncultured Ardenticatenaceae bacterium | reverse complement strand
CAACAGCTCGGGCGTGGCGCCGAAAAAGGCGTGATACGGTTGCGGTTCAAACAGGAAACGATAACTCTCGGCGTAATGCTCATTCAGAAAGCGCAACGCGCCTTCCACGTCGACGCGCCTGGCGAAGCGCAGTTCGGCAACTCGCGACAGGACCACCTTCTTTAACGAGGTGCTCGCGAATCGCGACTGCGCCTGCGCAATCTGCGCCGCCCACGCCTCGAAAGGCAGCGGATAGCGCAAGGCCACCGGCTCGCCGTGCCGCCCCCACGCCGCCTCGCCTTCCTCCACCCGCTCGGCGCTCTCGCGCAGGGTCCGGTAACGCGCGTCAAGCGCTTTGCGTAACTCGCCGAGCACATCCTCCGGCGCTTCGTCCGGCGCCAGCAACGCATTAATCGTCAACCAGGCGCCTTCGGCCGTCTTTACATATTGGTAATGCGGCAATACGAAATGCGCCGGGTGAAAGGACGACCAGGCGTAGTCCGGCGTGAAATCGGCGCGAAAGGCAAAACCGCCAAAGAGGCGCGGCGCAGCCACGGACGGCGCCTCTTCCTGGGCCAGCTCGTTTAGCAGCACAGCGTCGGCAAACAAAGCCCGCGCTTGCTCCTCAATGTGCCTCACCCGCGCCTCGCCCCAGGCCATCAAGTGTACGGCTACGCCAAATCCCGCAAACGCAATGTCGTCGCGCACGTCTTCCCAGTAAAAGCGCTCGCGATCCAACCCCTGGGTTAGAAACGTGGCAACCGCCACGCCGGGACAGGGCCGACTGTAGCTGACCACGCGCCCGTCGGACGAAGAGCGATAGGTCGGGCTCGGCGATGGGATGAGGCCCGTTTCCTGCTCCCACCCCTGTTGGGACGAAACGTCACTCATCGTCGTACCCTACGCTTTTCAGCAGGAGCGGCACCAGGCCCTCCAGAATACGTTCCGACTCCGGCTCGCCCATGTAGACCCAGCGAATAACGACGTTGTAAATGGCGCCCATCCAGGCGTGCGACACCACTTCTGTATCCACCGGTGCAATATCGCCCACGTCCACGGCTTCCTGCAGATACGTTTCAATGAGCTGTGCAAAACGCTCGTTGATCTCCAGCCTTTTGGTTTCAAACATCGTGCCCAGGCCCACAGCCTGTACCAGCAGAATTTTCGCCGGTCGCCGGTACTTGCTAAAGGCGTCCAGTGTCGCTTCCAGGGCCACGCGTACGCGCCCCATGCCCGGCGGCGACCCTTCAATCGCTTCCGTCACCCGCCGCTCTAACAGATCGGCAAACTGGTCCACCAGCGCCAGGAACAGCCGCTCCTTGTTGGGAAAATGAAAGTAAATGGCGCCCTTGGACGTCTGCGACTCTGTCACAATCTCATCCAGCCGCGTATCGTGATACCCTTTGCTGGAAAAGATATTCAGCGCCGCGTCCAAAATGCGCTCTTTCGTGCTCTGCGGTTCCTCTCTCGTCATGTCAAACATATCTCGCTCCACAGTTGCCATTTATAAGACCGACCAGTCGGTCTTTCCCTAACCATAATAGCATAGAGACGAGATTAAGGCTACGCAAGGGACGCCAACCGGATTGCAGATATACGCCTTTGATACCGATATGGTGACCTACGCCGCAAAGGGTCCTACATCACCCCAAGTGATTTCAATGACTGTTGAAGTATGACGTCTTGCAGATTGTCATGTGACAGATGTCACTACAGTTTCCAATGGCCGAGGCATACACTTCAACATGTGTTGAGATATTTTTTGAAGCTAATTTCAACATTTCTCGAATTAAAACGCTATGACAGTTTGTCCTCCGGCGTCGTTGCCAGAGAAGGATGTTTTGAGGAGCAAAATTCATGACCAAGAGGACTTTGACGAAAGAGGCAAATGGCCCCGACCGCCTATATTTCATCGCGCCGTCTGAGGCCACCCAACAAGGCTGTGGCGGCCCGCCTCCGGATGAAGCCGTAGGTGGCCCGGTGGCTTTCATCGATATTGGCGACCACTTGGAGAAAAAGGTTCGCGCAACACAACAGCATGCCAGCCAGACTCCACCATTTGCCGGTGACGTCAAAGAAGAGGCCAACAAACTAGCCTGCCATGAATTGTTCCGGCTGGCAAGACCCAGGAAAGCGGTCAATGGTGCGGATTCCGAGATGGATCTATTTGCTGCCCTTACTTAGAGAGGCCAACAGAAGCAAGACATGTACAACAAGGAGATATAGATATGACAACTGACATCAAAACAGAGAACGTGACTACAACGAAACAGCGTGACACTCGCTGGCGGCTGCCGGTGCTGACCCTGATGGTGGGCATGTTGTGGATTCTGGTCTGGGGCCAATTGCAGAACCTGGCCGATTTCCTCACTTATCAAGTCATCGGCCTGGCGCCGGAGACGCACCTGGCGGAGTCGGTCAACTTCTTCCTTTACGACGTTCCCAAAATAATGTTGCTGCTGGCCGGTATGATTTTTCTCGTTACCTTTGCTCGTAGCTTTTTCAGCCCCGAACAGGCGCGTGCAGCGTTGGGCGGGCGACGCGAAGGCGTGGGCAACGTGCTGGCGGCAGGTCTGGGCATCATCACCCCCTTCTGTTCCTGCTCGGCCGTGCCCCTCTTCATCGGTTTTGTGGAGAGCGGAGTTCCGCTGGGTGTGACCTTCTCTTTCTTAATTTCCACGCCGGTGGTCAACGAGATCGCCCTGGCCATGCTTTTCGGCCTCTTCGGTTGGAAAATCGCCGGCCTCTACCTGGTCTCAGGGCTGACCATCGCCATCCTCGGCGGCATCCTCATTGGCCGCCTCAACCCAGAACGCTACGTTGAGGATTTTGTATGGCAGGTTCAGGTCGGCAAGCAGGATGGCATAGAGTACCGTCCTAGTCTGGATGATCGCATCCGCGACGCGGCCCGCAGCGCGAAGGAGATCGTGGGCAAGGTCTGGCCCTTCGTGGTCATCGGCATCGGCATCGGCGCCGGCATCCACG
>CAYSMQ010000549.1:0-3010 GCA_964432035.1 uncultured Ardenticatenaceae bacterium | reverse complement strand
ATGGTTATCCCAAACTTTGACATTTGGAACTTGGAAGCAAACGGAGACCATAGACTCCCGCCAACCCCAGGAATTCCAGATTGTGTGCGGCATTGTGGTCGGCGTGTGCGGAATAGCCACAATGAACGCACTTGAACCTATCACCCCTGCGGTTTCGCCTGTCCCATCTGCGGCAGTGCCGGCAGAATTGCGAGGTTTTGTAAGGATCTTTTCGTTCCAGCCGAATCCCGTATTCCTCGCATTTCCGCTCCAGCAAGCTAACCGCATAAGCGTACAGCCAATGAGACAGCCGTCTGTTAAGCACGCGGGAGAACGTCCCCCGTTTGCCGTGCTTAACTTTCTTGAGGTCTTCGATCACCAGGATCTTGACCTCGGAGAAATCAATCTTCTTGAGTGCCGCGCCGAGCCTGGACCGGATTTCAGCCTTAGTGTGCTTCTGGCGCTTGGCGAATCCCTGAATGGCGGGATACAGATCAACGCCTGTCGCCTGGCCATCCGAGAACACCAACCCGTTCTTGTAGTTCGAATCCATCCCCACCACCTGGCCATCGTCCTTCAAGGACGGGCGTTCCTTCTCGAAGAGGAAATCGACAAACAATCTTCCTTTCCGCATCCCCAGCCGTACGGTCTTGCTCCAGACCCAACCGTCTTGAAGCCGATCCATGATGGGTTGGGTGGAAGGTACGGGAATGGTCAGCGTTGGCGCGCCCGAACCAATCAAGCGCACGGCCCAATCAAAGCCCGCGCCCCGGAACGGCTCGAGGGTCACGAAGTGGTAGTAAAGCGTTACCGTGTGACTACGCAGCGTGGGTTTGTCCTTGCGCCCTTTCTTATGTTGCGACCTGACACATTCCTTGGCCTGCTTAGCCAGGGCTTGCGAAAGGCGCGTCGTAATCCCAAACCGCTTGACACCACGGTGAACCGTGGGGAGGTCCGACAAAGCGCCGCTGAAATCCTGACGCTGCCAGAACAAGTCAATGAAGTACTGCGTGACGGCGTGGCACAGATACAGGAATGTGATGATGATGTGTGCTTTGCCAGGATTCAAGTCGTTCAGAAAGACACGGCAGGATCGAACCATCATCTGCTTATTGCGCCGAGCAGCCATCACTCAGACTCCTGTAAGGCCTTGATGGCGGCTTCGGTCTTCTTTCGGCCACGACGTTGGCCGTATAGCCGCGCCGAGAAAGCAGTCAGGATTGCTACCAGGTCTTCCATTAGATCGTTGACGCGCGTCGAAGCCGTGTTGATGACTTCGATCCGGAAAGGTGCCAGCGCCTCAAACCAGCGAAAACCAAAGCGGCTTAGCCGGTCCTTATGCTCGACGAGCAGCACATCAAAGTCGCGTTTTTTCAACAGCCCATGGAGTTTCTTGCGCTCGTCGCTCACGCCGGAACCAATCTCGCAGACGATATGCACGATCCGGTATCCCTTAGCCGTGGCATACGCACTCAAGCCAGCCTTCTGGGAGGCCAGTGCCGCTTTGTTTTCGGAGGATGATTCGCGCACGTAAAGGGCGCAGCGTACATCCGTGTGTGGCGCGGCATTACCCGTCTGCTCGGCAATCCACCACTCGGGAATGAATACCCGACCGGAGTCGCTTTTGATGGACGGCGCTTTGCCGGCATATACCCAACGGCGTAGCGTCCAGGGATTTACGCCGAGCATTTTCGCTGCTTCCGTGAGCTTGATTCGTTTCATAACTCACAATATAGCAAAGAAAGTCAAATATACAAGAGACTAGTACACGAGGGCTGAAATAACCCCATGGATGTGAGAAAATAGGGGTATTTTACAAAATCGAAGGTATGCCATGCCAGGTCCGAAACCTCTTAAGATTACATTGACCGACGCCGAGCGCCAGGGCTTAGAGAAACTGGTCCATCGCTATTCTACTCCTCAGCAGATGGCACTGCGCGCCCGACTTATCTTATTAGCGGCTGAGGGCAAGAACCACGCCGAGATCGCCAAGGAGATGAATGTCTCGCTGGATATGGCGCGGTTATGGCGGCAGCGTTGGTTGGCGTTGCAGCCTATCTCGTTGGAGGATTTGAGCGTTGAAGAACGGCTTGAAGATCTGCCCCGACCGGGCACGCCAGCGCGTTTGACCGCCGACCAGCGGTGCCAAATCGAGCAACTGGCGTGCGAGCAACCCCAACAGTCAGGGCGGCCCATCAGCCAATGGACGGGGCGGGAGATTGCCGGGGAGCTGGTGAAACGCGGCATTGTGGACACTATTTCTCCGCGACATGCCGCCCGGCTGCTAAAAAAAGGGGCCTGCGTCCGCATCTGATCCGTTACTGGCTGACCCCGCAAGCCGATGAGCGGTTTGATCAGAAGGTCTCAGACATTAATACGCTATATCAGCAAGCGCCGGACTTGGCGAAAAAGGGCGAAGTCATCATGAGTACGGATGAACTGACCGGCGTTCAAGCCTTGGAACGCAAACATCCTGGCCTGCCGTTAGCACCGGGCAAGGTCGAACGGCGGGAGTTTGAATACTGTCGCCATGGCACCTTGTCGTTTATCGTCAACTTCGACGTGGCGACCGGCCAAGTCGCCACGGTTTCGTGTGGCCACACGCGCAACGAAGCAGACTTTGTGCAGCACATCCAGAAAACGGTGGAAAGTTCGCCGACGGTCGCCAAATGGCACTTTGTCGTAGATAACCTCAACACCCATCAATCAGAATCCCTGGTGCGGTATGTGGCGGATAAATCCGAGGTGGCCCGTGATTTGGGGCGCAAAGGCCAAAGCGGTATTCTGCAATCGATGCAAACCCGTGCCGCCTTTCTGGCTGACCCTTCTCATCGGATCGTCTTTCACTACACGCCCAAACATGCCTCTTGGATGAACCAGGTCGAAATCTGGTTCAGCATTTTGGCGCGTAAACTGCTCAAGCGAGGTAACTTTACGTCAATCGCAGACCTGAAGGCCAAGGTATTGGCCTTCGTCGACTACTTCAACCGGACGATGGCTAAGCCGTTTAAATGGACTTATCAAGGCAAAG
>CAYSMQ010000548.1:0-3034 GCA_964432035.1 uncultured Ardenticatenaceae bacterium | reverse complement strand
TCGACGGGCGGCGCTTCCATTTCCATAACCTCCACGCTCAGCGTGCGCGTGATGACCTGGGCCTGGTTGAAATCGTCGGTGTAGCTGACGCGCACCGTCAGCTCCAGCGGTCCCGGTTGTTCGGGCGTCAGATTAGCGTCCAGCGGGAAGAAGCCGCCGGGCTCCAGCGCGCCGACGAAGATGTTGTTGTTGGTCAGCTGCGCGCCGGCGGCCGTGACGCCCATGTTGCCGAAAATGGTCGATGAGTTGCCCACGTTTACCAGCTGCAAGGGCAGCGGGCCCGGCTGCCCCACAAAGAAGGGCGGGGGCTCCATATAGAAATTCACCTCCACCTGCGGCGATTTGAAGACCAGCAAAGTGACCACCTGCTCGTCGACGAAACTGCTTCCCTCGGCGTCATTATAGACAAAAGAGACGACGACCGGATACGCGCCGGGGTCGGTGCTGGCGTTGACGATAAGGTCTACGTTGACCTGCAGCGACTCATCCTGATCCAGATCGCCCAAGAACTTGACGTTGGAGCTACCAACTGGCGCGAAGTTGCCAAACTCACCGCCCGCGCCGGACACGCCGCCGGGCTGGGGCGTGCCTTCCGTGGGCGGCGCAGAGGCATCGACGCCGCCACCCACAATAAGAGTCACGCGGCGCGCGTCGGCGTTGCCCTGGTTCAGAATGTCCATGCTCAGCGTGAAGCGCGAGCCGGGTGTGAGCGGATCGACGTCTGCTTCGTAAGCGGCGACCAGCAACTGCGGGCGCAGGCGCGGCGTGGCTGTGGCCGTTGCCGTGGCCGTCGGGGTGGGCGTCGCCGTCGCCGCTACGCCGGAAGCCGCGCGCGCGACGGGGAAGGTAAGGGCAAACGTTTCTTCGTAAGCCGTGCCCGCCAGGTCCGTGTACGTTACGCGCACCTCCAGCGTGGCAATGCCGCCGCCGGTGAGCCCGCTGCCGGCGGCGAGTGGCTGCCAGAAGCGCGACGATTGACCCTGCGCCAGGTTGCCGATGGCGCGCACGCCGCCCGTGGCCCGTGGCGTAAAATCGCCGGCGACGAAGGTGGCAATGACGTTGCTGGCAACCGCCTGTCCGGCATTGCCCAAAGTCATCTCAAAGTCCAGGTTGGCGCCTGGCGTGATCTGCGCCGAACTGGCGCCGTATGATTGCACGACCACGACGGGTCGCACGAAGGCCGTGGGCTGAGGCGTATTCGTGGGCTCAGGCGTATCGGTCGGTCCCGGCGTGGGATCCGGCGTCGTCACCGTCAGCGCGTCGGGCAACACAGCGGCGTCGGCGTCCGGATTGACCACGCGCACGTCATAGAGCCCGGCGGGCGCGCCCGCCGGCAACAAAGCGCGCAACATGCTGGCGCTGACGAAGGTGGTATCCAATGCGCCATAGCCGTCAATGACAACGGCCGCGCCATCCTCAAACCCCGCGCCCGTAACCACCAGCTGTGTGTCCACGACGTTGGAGACCCGATTCGGCTGCACAGCCGTCGGCCCAAACGCCGGAGCCGGAGCTGCTGGCGTCCCAGTCGCCGTCCCCTGCCCGGCGACGGGTCTGCTGACGCTTGCCAGAAGCAGAACGAGCAGGAGAGCAATCAGAAACCAGTACGAATGCTTAAATCGAATTGCCATAATAACCTCGAGTCATGTAGTGGTGTGGCGCCTCGGAGAAATCCGATTTCTCCAAGCTACCGACGGTAGCCGAAATCAGATTTCTGAGCGTACCCAACCAATCTCCAATCCCCAATCTCTAATCTCCAATCTCTGATCCCCCCAACGCCATCTCATACTCCCCTACCGCCACACACCGTCCATCCAACATATGCACCGTATCCGTGGCATAATTGGCCATGCGCGGGTCGTGGGTGACGACGACAATGGTGCGACCGCCTTCGTGCAACTCGGCGAGCAGCTGCATAATGCTGTGCCCGCTGCTGCTGTCCAGGTTGCCCGTGGGTTCGTCGGCCAGGATGAGACCAGGCTCGTTGACCAGGCTGCGGGCGATGGCCACGCGCTGCTGCTGCCCGCCGGACAACTCTGTGGGCTTGTGGTACATGCGGTCGGCGAGCCCTACACGGTGCATCAGTTCCTGGGCCCGCGCCAGACGTTGGCGGCGGGAGACGCGGGCAAAGCGCATGGGAAAGGCCACGTTTTCCAGGGCGCTGAGGCTGGGAATGAGGTTAAAGCTCTGAAATATAAAGCCCACCGTGCGACGGCGGTAGACGGCAAGCGCATTTTCATCCAGGGAAGTCAGCGACTGCCCACCGACGACGACACTGCCCGTCGTGGGCCGGTCCAGTCCGCCAAGCAAATAAAGCAACGTGCTCTTCCCGGACCCCGACGGCCCCATCACCGCCAAAAAAGCACCGCCCTCCACGGTCAAATCCACCCCCGTCAGCGCGTGAACCCGAGTGTGGCCCATTTGGAAGGTACGGGTGAGGGAGGCGGCTTGGATGAACGACATCCAGTCTCCACTCCCTAAAAGAAAAACGGCCTCACCACCGTCACGTCGCCAAACTGCGCGGCGATGACGGCGGGGAGGGCGCGAACGATGAGCACGAGGACCACAGTGAAGAGCACGGCGGTCCAGGCCTTGGGCGCGGGTAGCGTGTCGCCGCTGCGCACGCCGGTTACCAGTAGAAAAACGTGCCAGACGACGTAGATATCGACGAGGGCCAACAACGCCCCGGCAAAAATGGCGGCGTTGCCCTGCTCGCCGCTAACAAAGCCGGAGAGGCCAGGATGCGATATGAGCTGGTCGTTGGCCAACATGGCGCCGATGCGCACCACGTGGCGCACGGCGAAGGGCAGGCTGGCCCAGGCCACGACGTTCAGCGTCTGGCGGCTGGATGCCCGCCCGCCCATCAGGGTCAGCAGCAGGTGCAGCAGCCAGCCGACGACCAGCCAGCCGGCGATGACGCCCATCACGGCCATCACGGCGGGCAGGACGTAGAGAAAGACGGGACCGCTGGTGGCGCTCATGGCCTGCATGAATTGAGCCTGCTGTTCTGGCGTGTACCACTCGAAGCCGGGCGGCA
>CAYSMQ010000547.1:0-3036 GCA_964432035.1 uncultured Ardenticatenaceae bacterium | reverse complement strand
TGTGCGCTGCGTGCACGACGTCCTGTCCCAGCTTCTGGGCCGATGGGCGTTACGTGGGACCGGCGGCTATCGTACAGGCCCACCGTTTCATCTATGACAGTCGCGATGAGGCCTATGAAGAGCGTTTAGAGATCATGTCCGAGCAGTTTGGGGTGTGGAAGTGCCGCACGATTTTCAATTGCACCAACGCCTGCCCGCGCGACATTGAGGTGACGAAGGCCATCGCCGAGGTGAAGATGTCGATTATGACGGGGAAGGTGTAAGCCGCTCGCTCTGATTCACCGCCGCCAAGGCTCAAATCTTTCCAGGATTGAGCCTCCGATAAACTCGCGCAGGATAGAGTCGCTGGGGACGCGCACGTCGTCGGGAATGGGGTCGAACCATTGCAGGAAGGCCAGTAGACGGTTTGCTTCAATGCGCTCGGGCGTGCCGGGCTCTACTTGCAGCAAAAGCGGCTGGGCCAGGGGCTTGAGCATGGACAGCTCGTACACCAGCGCGGAATTGAAAAAGATATCGGCGTTGTTCTGGTTGGGAAAGATGTGCTTCTTCTCTCCCCGGCGCACGCTGGGCCAGCGCCCAATCGTGTCCGTGGCATTATAGCCGCGCGTCGCAGCGTCACGCACGATGCGGCGCAGCATGCGTGTGTCCGTTGTGGGCACGCGATTGTGGCGGTCCAGATTAATTTGCGTGAAAGCTGAGATGAAGATGCGGTACATGGCTTCGCGCGGAATGCCCAGGGTGAGGCGGGGATTCAGGGCGTGGATACCTTCCACGATGAGCACGTGTTGTGGCCCCAGGCTCAGCTCACTGCCCCACTTGCGCTGCCCCTTGTGGAAATCGTATACCGGCTGCACAATGCTTTCGCCCGCCAACAAGCGGCGTAGGTGGGTCTGGAACAACGGCAGATCGACCGCTTCAAGCGCCTCAAAATCGTACTCTCCGTCCGCGTCGCGTGGCGTGTCTTCGCGGTTAACGAAGTAGTTGTCCAGGTTAACGGCAACCGGGTGCACGCCCTGCGCCAGGAGCTGCACGGCGAGGCGCTTGGCAAGCGTGGTCTTGCCCGCGGATGTGGGGCCGGAGATGAGGATGATCTTCACAGGCGGCTTACGAGAGGAGATTTCACCGGCGATCGTCGCCAGCTGTCGCTCGTGAAGCGCCTCGGCGACCAGGATCACCTCCTGAATGCGCCCACCGTTAATGGCCCAGTTTAGGGCGGAAACGTGCGGAACGTTTATGACGTCCAGCCACTTGTTGTATTCCTGGAAAATGCGCGCCAGACGCGGTTCGTCCTCAAACGGTTGCAGGCGATCGGGCTGATGGCGGCGCGGAAACTGCACGATGAAGCCGTCATGATAGGGACGCAAATCGAACAGCTGCAAATATCCCGTGCTGGGGACCATAAAGCCGTGGAAGTAGTCGCGCACGTCGTTCAGCTCGTAGAGGGTGAGATAGTCCTTACGGCGCCTTGCAAACAGATCGGCTTTTTCCAGGTCATTGTTGTCATTGAATAGCTGTAATGCCTCGTCAAGAGGCAATTTGATCTGCGTGATGGGCAGATCTTCGTCGATTAGCTCGCGCATACGCTGCCGTAGACAGTCAAGGTCGTCGTTACTCAGTGGCGGCCCATTATTGATCTCGCAGTAGTAGCCGCCAAAGGGCATTGAATGGTCGATGTTGATGTGGCGACCGGGAAATAGCTCGGCGGCGGCGGCAATGAGCAAGAAACTGAGCGACCGGCGGTAGATGCGCACGCCATCGGAATCCGCGGTGCTGACCGGCTTTATGTCGGCGTCGGTTTTGAGCGGCTGCGAGAGTTCGCGCAGCTTACTGTTGACAACAGCGGCAACGATGGCGCCGTTAGCTTCAGGCTCGGCAACCTTAATGAAATCCTCGACGGTAGCTCCCATGGGCCCGTCGAAAGCGCGCCCATCGGGGAAGCGCGCCTGCACGACCTGGCGGATTGGCGCCGGTTTTATCTGCTCACGTACATCAGTCGGTTTGTCACTCATGGGGTTTCCAACACATCCGATTTAGACAAGCGCACGTCGCTCGCAAAACCAGTTGATCGCTTATTCAGATAATCAGAAATGAGCGTGACACTCTGCTCCATGCCGCGCGTGATGACATCCTGTATATCGTGGAGCGGCGCCTTGCTAAACACCTGCTCCTGCATCCACTCCGCATCGGCGAGGTTCTCCGCAAATTCGGCCGGTTTTAGGCGCATACGTTCAGCATAGATGGCAACGGTCTGGATGCTTGCGCCCGGCTCTAACTGTTCCACAAGCATGTCGCGCCAACGAATGAGATCGCCGTCTCCGGCAAACGGCAGCCAGTGGCGTGGACTTGCCGCCGCAAGGGTGTCGCCGGCCTCTGGCGGTAACGATTCGAGGGCCAGCTTGTCCAGATAAGTGAGCAAGGTGTTATGCACGAGGAACCGCTGGCGATGGTCGGCGTCCCACTCTGGCGCTTCCACTAAGTAAGGTATTAGCACATCCCAATACCAGAGCTGGTCGAGCAGCAAGTGTGCGCGGTAGGCAGCGACAAAGACGGCTTGCTCCAAGGGTAGTGAATCAGCGTCCGCCAGCTGCGGGTTCTCTTCCAGCATACGCTCATAAGCTACCGTTTCGCGCGCCGGGGGCAACTGGTAAAAGTGTGTGGCTTCGCGTGGTACATCGGCGATCGTCTGAAAGTCGGCCGCTACATTGCCCAGGTAATAGGCAGGTTTTGCCGCGTCTAGGGCTCGAGCAATATTGGGGTGTAAGCTGGGGTGAGCGCGGATACGCTCCGCCACCTGTAAATGCATGAATGGTGTAGGCATAGAGGAGTGATTTTAGCGCTAAATGGCCAGAAAGTAAATCTTGCTCACCGAAGATTGGCCGCTGACGAACGCGGATTGAACCAGATTTGGAAGCTGTCTGCTGTTCTACTAACTGCTGAATTGCTGCCAGCCTAACTCACCGAGCGATGACGCATCTATTTGTCGCCAACGAACGGCCGCGTGGCGCATCGACCACGGAAGCTCCTCTGGAGGCGCAC
>CAYSMQ010000546.1:0-3038 GCA_964432035.1 uncultured Ardenticatenaceae bacterium | reverse complement strand
GGGGAACTGCACAAATTCAATTAACGGCAGCGCCTCCCATAGTGGTTGGCTGACGGGGAGCGCGAAAAAGGCGTAAATCAAAGCGCCGGCCGCCATGAACCCAATATACAGGCGCTGTTTCCGCCGCCGGTTCCAGGCCACGCTCAGCAGACCCGCGATGGCCAATGCCAGGGGCGCCCACCCCAGGCGAATGGGCAGCGGCGGGTTGATCAGGGCCGGATCTTCGGGGCGAACCGGCGACAGCATCTCTTCCAGGCTAGAAAAGTTGAAGCGGAAATCGTTGTTTCGGTTGCTTGTGGACAGCGTCAGCGTCACCTCGTCGATTTCCAGCACAGCGGGCGCCGTGTAGAACGCCGTCATGCCCAATCCCAACACCAACACCAACGCCGCGCGCCACACAATGGCCCTCCATTCCCGCTGCGCCAGCCACCCGGCAAACAGCAGGTAAAGGAGCAGCGCGGGCGTGAAGAGGAGCAGCGATATGTTGTGGCTGAGCGCCAGCGCCGCCAGCGCCAGCGTTGCCGTCAAAAACCAGCGCGCTCCACCGTCGACCACAAAACGACGCCCGGCCCACAGGATGAGGGGAAACAGCGCCAGGGCCATAGACTCCACCTGATTTCCACGCACCAGAGCGTCGATCAACTGGTACGGCGCCGCCATATAGGCCACTGCAGAAACGATGGCTGCACGCGAACCAAAAATATCGCGCACCCAGAGGTAGGTGAAGCAACCGGCTGCCAGAATAGACGCCACATAGAACAGGTTAATCGCCGCCGGCAGCGGAAGGCCCAGAAGATGAGGCCATAGCGTCAGATAGAGGGGCAAAGGCTCGCGGTACAGGAAGAATGGATAGCCGTAGCCAAAGGCAAGGTCCGGCAGCCAGCGGCTAAAGTAGAGCCCGTCGCGCCAGGCGTGCATCATGGCTACCACACGATGGTAGTGCAAGTGCCCATCGTGCGTGCAAGGCACTTGCTGCCAGCGCAACAGCGGCGTCACCAGCGGCGAGCCTAACACTGTGACCAGCAGCAGTTCCAGCGCCGTCCTTACCCGTCCGCTCACGGAACCTGGACCTCCCGCGTGTACGCGTCATCTGCCAGCGGAGAGCCCTTGCCATCTAGCAACGGCAACCGTTCCCCGCTCCTCATGTCATAGAGACCCAGGGCGACCTGATAGCCGCCGGCGGCGGGACGGGGCAGCGCGTACGTCTCCTCAATCACCTCGCCGGTCGCCCAACGGCTGGTCGGCGGCGACGGCTGGCGGTCGGCGACGGCGATCGTTTGCTCGCCGTCACGCAAATGTACAAACGTGGTGTAATCCGTAAACGTCGTCCGCGAGGCCTGCCACGTGACGTGTACCAGCAGCTGTTCCCCTTGTGGCTCGACGGACACGTGTTGTAGCAAGGCCAGATCGCCTACCTGCACCTGTAAAGGATCGACAACGTCCCCCAACTCGAAATTCCGCCGGCGACGCTCTACTTGAACGACGCCCAGCATCACTGGACCGGCGATTGTCCGATCACCATCTACTTCTTGTATAAGAAGGCGCAACGCTTGCTCGCCAGTCGCCAGGTCCAGCGGCAGCCGCCACCTGGGCCGCACCTGGTAGATCTGCCCGGCACCCCAGTCGCTCGTTTGCAGTCGAAACGGCAGATGCCGTCCGCCGGCGACGAGTGTCAGGTCCACTGCAGATCCCAGGTCCCGGTTCCGCAGCCAGATATCCAGGCTGAAGGGATCGCCCGCCGCAGCCGTCTCGGGCAAAGACGCGTGGCCCGCCAGCGGACCCGCGCCCTCGATCCGATGCGCGATGTCCGGCGTTGGTTGTGACGGCGGCGGGGTCACAGCAATGCGCGCCACGCCCGCCTCCGTGCCGGCAAAAGCGCCTGACGGATCGTACGCCGCCTGTTGTCGAACCTGGTCGTCAAACACCTTTACGACCCATTCATAGTCGCCCGGCGCCAGGGTCGGCGGCACAGAAAACGAATAGAAGACGGTCTGCGGCGCGTCCGCGGGCCAGTCGCGTGGCGCGTGATCGGCCGCATTGAGCAGAGGCATTTCGCGGCGCAGCCAGATCTGCCCGCCACTGTTCTTCAATTCTAATTGTAACTGGTAGCTTGCCGCAAGTTCAGACCCACTATCTCGCTGCCATGTAAGCGCCAACGGAGTTTCCTGGGGCCAAGGCAGAAACACGCTCCCGGCTTCTACCATGAACAACGCCGGCCCAAATCGGCTGACTTGCTCTTCCAAAGAAAGGGACGGCAGCTGCACGGCGGCGGCATCCAGACCGCTATAAAGCGTGACCTCTCCCACCCCTTTTACCGCAACGTTATCCCAAGGCACGACGCCCGAAGGTGGCCGCGCCGTCCGCGCCGACAGCCGGTCCTGAGGCAGAAGCAACACGTAATCGTCCCTTCGTAGGCGCGTCAGGTTAGGCTCGTGTAAGCGCACGATTTCACCGCCGAAAAAGGGCGCGGTCCCTGTGAGGCTGCTTGTGAACAGCGTGGCCTGTCCGGGGTTCTCCAGAGAGTCGTTGAGGCGCCGCGCTGCCAATCCCGCGTCCTCGCCCCAGCCGCGGGGAAAGACGTTCTGTGCAACCAGATTGCCCCCTGCTAACCAGTTGTAGGCCGTCAGCGGGTGAGGCCAGGCGCTGACCAAAAAAAGGAGCTGCAACAGCGCCGCCGTGCCCCCTATTCTCGCGAGCGCGCCTCTGCTCTGTTGTTGCGCGAGGGCAGCGGCCTGTACCAGCCCCCAACCCGCCACAAAGGTCAAGGTGACCAGCGACGGTAACGCGTAACGGTCGAACTTCTTGGCTGCTACGCTGATAGCCACGACGAAAAACAGGGCAAACAAGAGCAGCCAGACAATATTGCCCGTCTCCTCGCGCGCTCGCCGCCGAAAAAGCGCCACAAAGGCCACAACCAATCCCACGCTGGCGACCGGTGATAGGCGAAAGAGGAGCACAATGGGATAAAAGAGCGGCCCGTGATCCAACGCTGTGCTGCCCAGGAAAAACGTGGGACGTACGGCATCCTCAACCAGACG
>CAYSMQ010000545.1:0-3050 GCA_964432035.1 uncultured Ardenticatenaceae bacterium | reverse complement strand
AGGTTTCCGAAAACCTGTGAGGTCTCCTGCTCCCAAAACATGACCGGATTATACCCGCCTTCTATGCCGCCGATACGGGTGCATGCGGGCCAGGGCCGTTATGATCGATCTAGATTCAGAATCGTATCACGCGGGAGAGCCCGTTTTCGCGCCCTCCCGCTGTAAAAGGAGCTAGCTATGAACGTTCAGGATATCATGACCAGAGACCCCGCCTGCTGCACGCCACAAACCAACCTGCGTGACGTGGCGCAGATGATGAACGAGTGTGATTGCGGGGCCATTCCCGTTGTGGAAAGTAGCGATAGCAAGAAGCTGGTGGGCATGGTTACCGACCGCGACATTACGCTGCGCGCCGTGTCGCAGGGCAAGAATCCGCTCGAAATGTCCGCCGGCGACGTCATGTCCTCGCCGGTCGTATCGGCGCGTGCGGAGGACGATCTGCAGACCGTGGCGCGCATGATGGAAGACAACCAGGTGCGCCGCGTGCCCGTGGTCGACCAAAACAATGCGATTCTCGGCATTCTGGCCCAGGCCGACCTGGCCCTGCAGGGGTCTGACGAGCTGACGGGTGAAGTGGTGGAAAGAGTCTCCCGACCCGCCGCCGCTCCCTCAGACGTCTAAAACCCGCCGCCTATAACATCCGCAGGGGGTGGAGCTAAGTCCACCCCTTGCCGATAAGATGCCGCTGTTCCCCCTCGTGCAGCGATTTGCCAAATCGCCGTACATAATTCGCCGCGCCACCTTGGCGCCCATTCGTCTGCCCCGACGCCCCTCCAAAACAAAAAATTCGCGCAAATTCGCGCTAATTCGTGAAAATTCGATGCAATAATTCGTGAAATCCGTCAAGCTAACTTCGTTAGCCTTCGTGGCAGACCACTCCCCACACTCAACAAACCACACTCGACATGCTACAATGCACGCATGTCGCAACCACTTCACCCACGCCAGGGCCTGCCGCGCGCAGTAGACAACCAGTACCTCTTCTCTGACCACACGCTCGCCAACCTCCTGCCGCGCGATCCGCGCTGGCGCGCCGCGCTTTCCGCCGCCCGCGATTTCCACGCCTGGCTGCAGGACCTCTACGAGCAAGAAGAAGACCAGCTGCCCAACTACAACGAGGCCCAACTGGAAGCACACTGGATCCGACCCATCCTGCAGCGCCTGGGCCACACCTTTGAACCCCAGGCCACCGTGCCCGGCCTGGACGCGCACATCACGCGCCCCGACTATGTGCTCTTTCCCGATCCCGAGGCGCGCCAGGCCGCCGCAGCCGCCCAGAACACCAGCGCCTACGGGCAGCACGCCCTTGCCGTGGCCGAGGCCAAAAGCTGGGACCGTTCCCTGGATAAAAAGGAAAAAGGCGGCGGTTACAGCTTTGAGAAACAGAACCCCGGCTACCAGATCGACACCTACGTGCGCGCTCTGGACCTGCCCTGGGGCCTGCTGACCAACGGCCGGCGCTGGCGCCTGGTGCACGGCGACACCAGCCACCGCCTCTCCATCTAGTACGAAATCGACCTCGTGGCCCTGCTGCAGCACGAGGATCCCGGCCGCCTGCGCTACTTCACCCTCTTCTTCCAACAGGCCGCCCTGCTGCCCGACGCCCAGGGCCGCCGCTTTTTGCAGGACGCCCTGGAACAGAGCCGGGCCTACGCCGTGCAGCTGGAAGAAGACATGCAGGACAACGTCTACCGCGCCCTGGAGCTGCTGATGCAGGGCTTTGTGGACTTTCCGGCTAACGGGTTGGCCAATGACAGTGACGAGGGAACCCTGGACCGCGCCCAATTGCGGCGCGTTTACGACAACAGCCTCTATTTACTCTACCGCCTGCTCTTCATTCTGTACGCCGAGAGCCGCGGGCTGTTGCCCCTGGACCGCGAAGATTACCGCGAGCACTACAGCCTGCACGACATCAAGAACGACATCGCCGCGGGCAACGCGCCCACGGCGCGGCACACGGCCGTCTTCTGGGCCCGCGTCCAGACCCTCTTCGAAATCATCGACGGCGCGCACCCCACGCTCAACGAGCAGCTGGGCGTGCCGCGCTATAACGGCGGCCTCTTCAACCCCCGCCTGCACCCCTTCCTGCAAGAAAAAGCGGTGGGCGACGCCTATCTGATCCGCGCCATCGACCTCCTCAGCCGCCGCCAGGTGGGCGACGAGGCCACGCAGAAAGAGTTCGCCGACTATCGCACCCTGGGCGTGCGCCAGCTGGGCTCCATCTACGAGGGGCTGCTGGAATACCAGCCGCGCCTGGCCGAGACCGACATGGTAGCGGTGCGTGAGGGCAAGGACGAGCGCTGGCTGCCCGCCGCCGAGGCGCCGTCCGGCGCTACGGTGATCGCCCGCCGCGAAGAAGGCGAAGTGTACCTGGCCACCGACCGCGGCGAGCGCAAAGCGACGGGCAGCTACTACACGCCGGAGTACATTGTTCAATATATCGTGGAGAATACCCTGGACCCCCTCCTCCAAGAAGCGCGCAACCGCGTCGAGGCTCGCGCGCAGGAGGCGCAGGGTCCCCAGGCCACGGAAGCCGCCCGCCAGCAGCTGGAAGACGAAATCCTGGCCCTCAAATGCCTCGATCCGGCCATGGGCAGCGGCCACTTCCTGGTCTACGCCACCGACTACCTGGCGCTGGCGCTGGCCACGGACCCTCACGTGCAGCCGGAAGCCACGGCCGAGGACGACCTCGTCTACTGGAAGCGGCGCGTGGTGGAGCGCTGCATCTACGGCGTGGACCGCAACCCGCTGGCCGTGGAGCTGGCCAAGCTCAGTTTGTGGCTCAACACCGTCGCCGTGGACCGCCCCCTCAGCTTCCTGGACCATCACCTCAAGTGTGGCGACAGCCTGGTGGGCGCCGACGTGGGCGACCTGGGCCGCGCGCCGGACGCCGTGCACGACCGCAAGCGCAAAGTCGCGCCGGGGCAGGTGGATCTGTTCGGCTACGTCTTCAGCCAGAAGCTGCCGGCCATCATGGGGCGCATCACGGAAATCGTGGGCCCCGACAGCGATAGCTACGGACGGTGCAGGCCAAGGAAGCGGCCGATTAT
>CAYSMQ010000544.1:1846-3055 GCA_964432035.1 uncultured Ardenticatenaceae bacterium | reverse complement strand
GGAAGCTCACGGGTCCATAAGGTTTCTGGGCACGGGGAATCCATCGCACAGATGCCCGGCAAAAAATGGAGGACTTTGGCTACATCGAGTGCGGCCGGACCGGTCGCCATCCACTCCCAATCTATTAACACCAGTTCATATTCCCCGGGCTCGCCCGTTGCAGAATAATGGAGGCCGATATTCCGATC
The DNA here is from genome assembly GCA_964432035.1 of uncultured Ardenticatenaceae bacterium. Classification (GTDB taxonomy): domain Bacteria; phylum Chloroflexota; class Anaerolineae; order Promineifilales; family Promineifilaceae; genus JAAYYY01. Next base: position 2,867 of record CAYSMQ010000544.1, on the reverse strand, counting down.
ATCAAGGTCGTTATGGAGGATAGTTGATGGAACGCCGGCGAGTCCATCGACAAGGGGCCGACGATTACAGAGGAGCGCCTTCCAGTGTTCACGGTCTTGCGGCGCAAGGGTGGCCAAGAAGGCATGTAGCTTGTCGACAAAGGGTACGGTGGTCGGATCACTCTCATCGACCTGTGTATCTGGTCTCGTCGCGAGCACCGTCTCATAGGCACGCGCGCCTCGCCAGAGGTAGTTCTTATGGGAGGGAAGCCACTCATACTGTTCAAGAGCCCCCTCAGCCAATTGTTCTCCCCAGACGTGGAAACGAGCAAGGCGTGCGAGAATCTGTCTTACGCGCGCGACGAGTTCAGCGGAAGCCAGCGGGCGGTCACGGTCGTATTGGCGTAGGGCATCTGCAACGTCCTTCATGAACACCCACCCTGTCAGCCCATTCTCAGCCACGCTAGCACTTATGAACGGCGTGGTAACGCCCCGGGGGAGGGCGCCCGGGCGGAGGAGGCCCTCCTGCCAAGCGAGAGCTTCGATTGGCCTACTTGTTTCTAGTTCTTCAAAAGCAGTCTCGCCCGGCTGACACTTCTTAATAAGCCAAATCACTGATTGAGGAGAGGTTGCACCGGCCTCCTGGTAGGTTATCTTCGCCTCGAGAATCTCGTTGTTTGTGCTGGTACCACTATGCTCGCGCTCTGTTATCTCATATCCCACCAGGGTGGGGGAGCGATCTCCCAAGTAATTCCGAAGTGCCTCCTGTAATATGGCGCGCCGTTTACTTTCGCCAAGTTCTGTCTGCGAATTCATAAATCCTCCTGTAACTTAGGATCGGACACGCCCGGATAAACATCTATAATATTGGCCGTTATTGTTTTGACCCAGTTAATGGCAATAGAAAGGAGTAGGCGACAAGGGGTCAACGCGCTATAGCGTATAATTTTGTTGGCCGCTATGCCAGTGTCAGTAATAGGTGCGCGAGGGGCATCATCAGTAGAGGCCAAGACGCTACACATAACGCCCCTTCTTTGAAGAA
>CAYSMQ010000544.1:0-1836 GCA_964432035.1 uncultured Ardenticatenaceae bacterium | reverse complement strand
AAGTAATTCCGAAGGGCCTCCTGTAATGTGGCGCGTAGTTTGCTTTCGTCAAGATCTGTCTGCGAATTCATAGACCCTCCTGTAACTCAGGATCGGACACGTCCAGCTAAACATCTATGATATTGGCCGTAACTGTTTTGACCCAGTTAGTGGCAATAGAAAGGAGTAGGCGACAAGGTTCAACGCTCTATCTATAGCGTATAATAATGTTAGCCGCTATGCCAGTGTCAGTCATAGGCGCGCTGGGCCGTCGGCAGTAGAGGCCAAGATGCTACACATAACACCCCTTCTGTGAAGCAACCTACCCCAAAATCGTATACTTTTACCCCTCTTGTGCTATCATTACCAAGCAAAACTGCTTCACGAAAGGATCTATGGCTAAGAAAGCAACAGATAATCACCAACAAAAGCCGGATAGTCTCCGCGCGCGGATGGACCTTTACCAACAGGTGGCGGTCCAGGGCGTTCGCTCTGAGGCGGTGGCGCGCAAGATCGCCCTCCACCTGGATCGCTTTCTCCGGCACTTCGAAAACACCTACAGCCACGACCGGATTTCCACCTGCGTCAAACGCGACGTGCTCGCCTGGCAACAAGATCTCCAGGCCCGGGGGCTGGCGCCGGCGACTGTTAACAACCACATGGCCTCTCTCTCTGCCTTCGCCACCTGGGTCCAGGCCCAGGACCTTAACGCCTTTCCCAATGAGGATCCGACCAAAGGTATCGGCGAACTGCCACTGCCGCCGCTGGAACCGCGTTCGCTCTCCGAAGAGCAGGTTAGGACTTTAAAGAACTTGTGCGACCGGCTGGACAGATATTATCGTCTGAAGGGACGGAAGTGGTCAAGGCAGCTGCCGGAAGGCGAGTTGCCATCGTTGAGAGCGAAAGCGCGGCCCGGGCGGGATAAAGCCGTCGTCTTTGTCCTGCTGTCGACGGGGCTACGCCGGGGAGAACTTGTGCAGCTCAACCTCGACCAACTAGTCCCCAACACACCCACCCGGCTGCGGCAAGCCCGCCGGGCCAAGTTGAAAGAGGTAAGAGGGAAAGGGAAGAGCGAACGCGTCGTCTTTCTCTCAACCGATGCCCGCCAGGCGCTCGCCGACTATCTGGAGATGGAGCGCCTTCAAGACGAGGATGAGACGCTGCCTGCCGCCGAGCAACCGCTCTTTCTCAGCGCGGCGAACGCCAAACCACGTTCGTCCGACGGGCGCCTGTCGCCGCGGTCCATTAACAACATCTTGCTGCAGATTGGGCGCTGGCACGACGCCGAACTCGACGAGCGCGATCGGGAGCGCGCCATCTCCCCCTTGCGCCCCCACGACTTACGCCACACGTTTGCCTTTCGCCTGGCCCAGGTGACAGGAGCCGACTCCTATGAGCTGGAGCGCCGTCTTGGCCACCGTTCCCAGCGCTACATCCAGCGGTATACCAATCCCCCTGAAGAGGTGGCTGCTGCCTATGTCGAAGAGTTCTGAGGTTCCCGTCCCCGAATTGACCGCTCTGAACGAGCCAGAGCGCGAAAAGGCGCTGGCGCGCTTCCATCTGCTGCAACCATATCTTGAGGGCCGCTGCTCTCTCACCCAGGTCGTGGAGCAGAATCACCTTGCCTATCGCACTACCCAGCGCTGGGTATCCCGCTACCGGCGCCATGGCCTGGCAAGCTTGGCCCGCAAGCCCCGGCAAGACCGGGGTCGCAGGCACCTCCCGCCAGAGATGGAACAGCTCATCGCGGGTCTGGCCCTGCAGAAAACGCGGCCCACCGTCGCCGCCAGCCACCGCCAGGTCCTCTCCCTGGCTCCCCAACATGGCTGGCCGGCAGTGAGTTACGACTGCGTTCGC
>CAYSMQ010000543.1:0-3056 GCA_964432035.1 uncultured Ardenticatenaceae bacterium | reverse complement strand
GTCGGCGACAATTACCAGGGGCCGTGGCCTGACTTTCTTCTGTTGGGTGGGAATGTCCAGCAACTCTCCCCCGTAACGAAGGTTGCGGCGCATGAGTCGTCGCAGATCGGGCCGGCTGCTACGGCCGGACTGAAAGCGACGCGTTCGCCTTTGACCTAATTCCCAGACCAGTTTGGCCATAAAACGGCGTACGCTTTTGAGTTCATCTTCGCTAAGTTCTCCAAAATCCTTATAGCGTAGAATCTCCTGATCGCTATAGGTTTGTGTCAGTTCCAGCACTTCTTGTGTAAGGTCTTCGTCGTCGCTCTGGGACGAGGGCGGCTCGATCGATTGCAGATCGCGTCTGAGGACGACGCGCGGATTCTGGGGTTCTCGCTTCCGAGTGGCATCATAGAGCTCTAGCTCCACCGGTTGGTCACCCCGCTTCCGCCAAAAAAGATCAAACGCGCGATCAAATAGAGGGAGTTGATCCTGCCGGTTCACCAGCAGGCTGCGTAGCGTGTGGTAGAATTCGCTGCGATTGGCGATGTTGACAAAGTCCAGGGCCTTCACCAGATCGATCATGCGTCCTGGATTAACATCGATTCCCAGGCGCCGCAAGAGGCGCCCGAAGAGCACAAGATTGTGTAACAGGTGTCCCGCCGGTTGGCGCGTCTCGTTGTTTGTGTGCGTGTGCTCCATATCCATCAAATTTCGAGTCGCGCGCGCTCCAGTATCTTGCGCGCCGTCTCTCCGCTAACTTTCATGACGTCGTCCTGATACTTAAGCACGACGCCCAGCGTATCCTCCACGATCTCGATATCCAGCTGTTGCTGGTCCAGGGCAACCAAGGCGGTCAGCCAGTCCAGCGTCTCGGCGACGCCCGGAATCTTGTAGAGATCCTCCCTGCGCAGTTCCTGGATGAAAGCGGTCACCTGACGCGCGAGCGTTTCCGGTGCGGCTGGCACGCGAGCGCGCACGATATCCATTTCCTTATCAAAGTCCGGATAATCGATCCAGAAATAGAGGCAGCGGCGTTTTAGTGCGTCATGCACTTCACGCGTGCGGTTGGACGTCAGAATGACATAAGGGCGCTCCGCTGCGCGAATCGTGCCCAGCTCGGGAATCGTTATCTGAAAATCAGAAAGAACCTCGAGCAAGTAGGCCTCGAATTCTTCATCACTGCGGTCGATTTCGTCGATCAAAAGGACCGGTGGCTTCTGCCGTGTTGTTTCGATTGCCTGCAGAAGCGGACGCTTTAGGAGAAAAGTTTCGTCAAATAGCTCTTCTTCGGTGGGTCGTTCGCCGCGCGCTTCAAGCAGCCGCAGGTGAAGAATCTGGCGCGTGTAATTCCACTCATAAACGGCGTGGTTGATGTCCAGCCCTTCATAACATTGTAGGCGGATGAGTTCTGTGTCGAAGAGCGTGGCCAAAACCTTGGCGACCTCAGTCTTTCCCACGCCGGCCTCTCCCTCCAGGAAAAGGGGGCGGCGTAGTCGTGTAGCCAGGTAGATGGCGGTGGCAAGTCCACGCTCGGCGACATAGTTATAAGCGTGCAGCGTTTCCTGCAGTTGGTCGATAGAAGCTATTTCAGACATTTAGTGCCTTTTCCAGGGATCCTTTTTCTAGGTCAGGCGGCTCCGTGGCGACGGCCGTTCGGGAACGTCTTCAAGCAGCCCGCCGTGGGCCATGGTAATGATATCGTCCCGCTCTAACCTATCCCCAACAAGCAAGCGGGGTAAAACGAGGTCAATGATATTATCTTTTGGGCTCCTTGCACACCCGGGTGCACCAAGGACCGGTGTCTCGCCCAAGCGTCCAAGCATGAGCAGGTTGCCCGGATCGACCGGAGCGCCAAAGCAGACGACCGCTCCGCCGGCGCGCTCTAAGGCGCGCGGCGCGATGTCGTAACGGTCCATAATGGCTGTTTCACCGGCAAGAATTACCAGCTCCGCTCCACCTTCAATGCGCTTGTCCATCATCTCCGCGAGGGCGGCTTCGTCTTCCTCCTGGTCCAGAACGACAAAGTCAATCGTGTCAATGGAAGCGCCAAGGTTCTCCAACCGTTGGCTAAGCGCGTTTTCAAAGCTGCGCACAATTCGCTCGCGCGCAGAAGGTGAACCGGAGAGGATAAGACTGACCTGGCGAGGCGCAAGCGGGGACAGGTTCAGCAGCGGGCCATTCTCGCGCGCCAGCGCTTCGGCTTTGCGCACCATCGATTTTGGTATGGCGTATGGCAGCACCTTGAGCGTCGCGGCCATCTTGCCTTCATTCACGGCGCTATTGTGGCGCAACGTGGCCAGGGTGATCCCTTCATTGCGGTTAATCTCCATAAGGCGGTCAACTTCTACCCGCAGAACGCCCAGTTCCGTAGTGTAAACGTTGGCCCGTCCGGTGGAGGGGCCAGATAGTCGAAAGTAGCGATGGTCGAAGAGCTTCTCGGCGATGCGCTCGGCCGCCGTATTCTCGTCTATGTCGTCAGGCGCCAGTTCGGCGACATAGACGGTCTGGCGGCCGAGCTCTCTCAAGCGTTCGATATCCTCAGCTTCCAGAGCGTGACCCTTGCGAAAGAGACGCCGTCCATTGGGGCCCGTGACGTTATGACCCAGGATTTTGCCTTGTGCCTGGTCGAGAGATACAGGTCCAAATTTCATAAGCAAAAAAGCCGGCGGAATATGGGTCCGCCGGCCTCAACATAATAACCAGGTGTCCGCGGCCTACGACGCGCGTTGCCAGGCCTTCATCAGGGCCCGTTGTACGTAGGTTGGGGCGACCGTGCGCCGATACTCGGCGCTGGCGTGCACATCACCGATGATGTCGTCGCCAAGGTCATTGTCTATCTGCGCGGCGGCGTTGGCGATGACCTCCTCGCTGAGTTGTTGCCCTTCAAGGGCTTCCTCGACGGAACGAGCACGCTGTGCCTTTGGCGTCAGGCTGCCAACGGCAACGTGTGCTTCAGTGCATGTTCCGTCTTCAACCGTCAGTACCGCCGCAGCGCCAAGCATGGCGTAGCGTGAAGCGGGGTTGAACATCTTGGCGTAAGCCGAACCAACGCCGTTCGTTTCGCGCGGAACGAT
>CAYSMQ010000542.1:0-3057 GCA_964432035.1 uncultured Ardenticatenaceae bacterium | reverse complement strand
GCGGGACAGCGAAAATTGTCGTCTATGACGTATTGGCGCGCATCGTAGCGATCGGCAAAATCCAGAATAAAGTGCGGGTCGGCGCCCCGCCACTCGTAGATCGTCTGGTCGTCGTCGCCGATCGCCATGTAATTGCGATGGGGGGCGGTAATCTGATGCAGAATCTCCGACTGCGCCAGGTTAATGTCTTGGAACTCGTCGACGAGCACACACTGATAACGGCGCTGTACGGCCTCGCGCACCTCAGGAAAGCGTAGGAGCGTCTCCCAGCCGGTCAACAGCATGTCGGCAAAGGTTACCACGCCCCGCTGCAAGCGGACTGCCTCGTACAGGCGATACAGATCCAGGTACCAGTCCAGGGCTGCGTTCGGCGCCTCCGCCTCCCCCGCGACGCCCAGCGCCAGCGACGGCAAGTCAGCCCGCTCTAAATCAGCGTAGAGCAAGTTCCCCTTACAAGCGGCTACATATGAGAGAAAATCGTGGCGGTCGATGGTCTCCAGCTCCGGCGCGTAGGATTCCTGTCGCTGGCGGGCTTGATGGATGGCAACGGTTAAGAGACGTTGATCAGAATCGTACGACGCCGTCCCATTCTGATCCAGACGCAGCTGCGGCCAATGCCCGGCCTTTTGCGCAGTAACGATGATGCTACGCCCCAGCGCGTGCAACGTGCGCACATTGACGGCGCGGCAATAAGACCAGCGTTCCAACTTGTGGCGTAAGTCGCGTTCGTTGCCTTTTCCGAAGGAGGTCGCCAGTATCTGCGAGGCGGGAAAAACCTCCTCCCGCACCAGGCGTTCGATGCGGTGCACCATCGCCGTCGTTTTGCCAGCTCCGGCGACGGCGAATACGAGCGCCGGGCCTTCATCATGCGCCACCACGGCTTGTTGTGCAGCAGTGAGGGGTGTTTCTGGCGTCGCAGGTTGGTTGGGCATAGTCGATGCATTGTAACACAACATAGAACTAATGTGTCGCAGATGGAGGGGTATTAACGGCTGAAATTTTGGCCTACACGCCGGTAGAGGCCCTGCCCCCGCCGCCCCCAAGCTATAAAGGGTTCAAAACGCGTTAGGGGGCCAAATTTTGGCGCTGGGGCGATGATTGTGCAGGTGGTGGCGCGGTTTCAGACGCTTTTTGGGCTGATGCGTAGCGCCCGAAACCGGAAAGGACTGTTTCCAGCAGCGGTAGCAAGGTGTGAACACGCCCCAGCCGGATGACAGCGTCCCAAAACGGCTCGAACTTCTTCCAACCGGCAGCATAGGCCAGATGCCGCAGGCGACGCGTGGCAGTCGGTTTCGTCTGCGCACCGCGCCAAATAGCGCGCCAGCTGTAGAAATCGCGATAAGCGCGCCAGTATCCGGCTTCGAGCGACTCAGCGCTGAGCCGCGCGGGACGGTACACGACGTGCCGTGTATCGTATAAATCCCAGTTGTCGTGCAGGAGGCGCCCCTGTTGCGCCATGCGCAGATAGAGGGCGGTGCCAGGATACGGCGTCAAAATGTGAAACGTAGCAGTCTCAATGCCCTGGCGGACGGCCCAATCCACCGTGCGCGCAAAGACATCCTCGTCGTCATCATCCATGCCAAAGACAAAACTGCCGTTAACCATAACACCCAAGTCGTGCAAGCGGCGTATGGCTGACCTGTAGTCACGATTGAGATTCTGATGCTTTCGCTGCGCCCGCAAGTTATCGGCGCTCAGCGTTTCAAACCCCACAAACAGGCTGCGCAGACCACATTCGACCGCTTTTTCCAAGAGACCAGGACGAAGAACTGATTGCACGGTGGCGGCAGCCTGCCATAGGCGCCACATTCCGCGCATGCCCTCAAATAGCGCCGAGGCGAAACGCACGTTCCCGAATAGATGGTCGTCAAGAAAGTAGAGGTGGCGACCGGGAAGACGATCAATCTCCGCCAGCGCATCGTCCACCGACTGCGTGTAGAAGCTCTTGCCACCTTCGAAGAAAGCCTCCTTGTAGCAGAAATCGCAACGATGGGGGCAGCCGCGCGAAACGACGATGGAGTTTGGCACCAGATAGCGGCGGCGCTTGATAAGATCGCGCCGGATGGGCGGTAGATGGGCCAACGTCCGCTGTCTGGAGCGGTAAACGGGCGCCGGCTCCCCGTTGCGGTAATCGCGCAGAAACTGGGGCCACGTATCTTCACCGGGCCCAATGAAAATGGTGTCCGCGTGTTGCGCCGCCTCCTGGGGCAGGGATGTAACGTGAAGCCCGCCTAGAGCAACATGGGCCCCGCGCCTGCGGTAATGATCGGCCAGTTCATAAGCGCGGTAGGCGGACGTGATGTAGACCTGGATGACGACGAGGTCGGGTTCATCGTCGAGGTCCAGCGTCTCCACATGTTCATCTTGAATTTCCACCTGGTCCCGGACGTCGAGATAGCCGGCGAGCGTTGCCAACCCAAGCGGCGGAAACAGGGCATATTTGATGGGACGAAAGAGGGGGCTTTTAGCTTCTGTAAGCGCGGGAAGGATCATCTTTACACGCATGGCGACACCTCCGGAATCAATTGCCAACGAGATCTGAATGGCTCACTCGACGACTGCAGTTTACGATGGCAAACGGGGGAGCCTCCACCACTCAAAGCCGGCAATCGAGGCACGCAAGTGCTTTACGGAAGCATTTTATCGTTTGGGGGAGCAACCGCTTCGGCGCCCAGATTGGTTGTTGGAGGGGAGTGTATACGAAAAGTCAGACTAAGCGTCAGCCTGGCGGTACTGCTCTATTTTGCGCAGCAGTTCGTCAATTTCCCGGCGCAGATCGTGAAGTTCCTCGTGCGCTTCGACGAAGGCCTCGTCCTTAGCCAGGTCCCGCGCCAGCAGCACGTGCTCCTCATCGGGCAGTTCATAAAGAAAGCGCAGCACGCGACGCACGCGGCGATGGAACTGGCGCACCTGCGCCGCCGAATCGACGGCCTGGGCCGCATCTGTGACGCTTGTGCGTTCGGCGGCCGCCTTGCGAGCGAGCATTTCGTCGACCAGGGCTTTCACGGAACGCGTGATGGCGCGATTGGGCCCATCCTCGGCCTCGTTCTCCTGCTG
>CAYSMQ010000541.1:0-3060 GCA_964432035.1 uncultured Ardenticatenaceae bacterium | reverse complement strand
CCGTGGTGGCCATGACCGGACAGGGTGGCTGGCCCATGACCGTTTTTCTGACGCCGGAAGGACAGCCGTTTTACGGTGGCACCTACTATCCACCGGCGCCTCGCTTTGGCATGCCCAGCTTTCGGCAGGTGCTGGAAAGCATCGCCAACGCCTGGCAGACGCAGCGTGAGGAGATTGTGGAAAACGCGGGAGAAATCGCCGCGCACCTGGGCCGCGAGCTGCAGCTTTCTGGGGAGCAGGATGCATTACAGCCGCGGCTGTTGGAGCAGGCGTGGCAGGCTCTGGGCAAGAACTATGATAGCCATCACGGTGGCTGGGGCGAGGCGCCCAAGTTTCCACAGGCCATGACCATCGAGTTTCTGCTTCGCGTGGTGAGCGAGCAGGGTCACGAAGAGGCGCGACGGATGGCGGAACACACACTGGAGAAAATGGCGCACGGCGGCATGTACGATCAGGTCGGCGGCGGTTTTGCGCGCTATTCCACCGATGCTCGCTGGTTGGTGCCGCACTTCGAGAAGATGCTGTACGACAACGCCCTGCTTGCTCGTGTCTATCTACATGCCTGGCAACTGACCGGTCGGGATCTATACCGGCGCATCGCGGAAGAGACGCTGGATTGGATCCTGCGCGAGATGCGACACGAGGATGGCGGCTTCTACAGCAGCATGGACGCGGATAGCGAGGGCGAGGAAGGGAGGTTCTACGTCTGGCAAAAAGAGGAAATAGAGGCAGTTCTGTCGCCGCAAGAGGCGGAGCTGGTCATGCAGCACTACGGCGTCAGCGAGGGCGGTAACTGGGAAGGTAAGAACATCCTGCACGTGGCGCGCCCGCTAGAAGAGGTCGCCGCCGAACAGGCTATGGAGCCGGACGAAGCGCGGGAGAAGCTGGATGAGGCGCGCCAGACGCTTTACGAGGCGCGGGCGCAACGGGTGTGGCCCGGTACAGATGACAAGGTGCTGACGGCCTGGAATGGTCTGATGCTGGCTGCTTTTGCAGAGGCCGGGCGCGTGCTGCAGCGCAAAGATTACACGCAGGCGGCAGTGGACAATGCCGAGTTCCTGTACGAGACGATGCGTAACGAGAACGGGCGGCTGTGGCGCACGTGGCGCGAGGGTAGCGACGCGCGTTACAACGGCTATCTTGAGGATTACACCTACCTGGCCGACGGGCTGCTGGCCCTTTACCAGACCGTGTTTGACGCGCGCTGGTTCAGCTGGGCGCGCGAGCTGATGGACATCGTCGTCGAGCGCTTCCGTGACGAGGAGGCGGGTGGATTCTTTGATACCTCAGACGACCACGAGGCGCTGCTCCACCGTCCCAAGGACGTGCAGGACAACGCCGTGCCCAGTGGCAACGCCATGGCAGCGCAGGCGCTGGCTCTGCTAAGCCTCTATACCGGGAATGGCGACTATTGGTCGCTGGCGGCGGAGGCGGTTTCTGCTCTCAGCGGCGCCATGGCGCAATACCCGACCGGTTTTGGCCAGTGGCTGACCGTGGCCTCGCTTTTGATGGGCGACCCTCAGGAAGTGGCCGTCAGTGGCGACCTGCAGACCGACGACGCCAGGACGCTATTGCACGTCGTGCAAGAAGCGTACCGGCCCTTTGTCGTCGTCGCCGCCGGAGAAGACGGGGAGACGGTGCCGTTGCTGGCAGACCGCCCGCAGCGCAACGGGCAGGCGACTGCCTACGTCTGCCGCCGCTTCGTTTGCCGGCAACCGGTCACGGAAGCAGAGGCCTTACGCCAACAGTTAGAAGCGTGAAAAAGCGGGGGCGCAACCGCAACGCACCTCTTGACGTATAGTCTTACGAGTACAGGCACTATGAATGGAGGTACGACGAATGAAACAAAATAAACTGCGGCGGCAGAATGGAATTATCGCCGGCGTTTGCGGTGGACTGGCCGAGTTCTTCGGCATTAGCGCTTTTTGGTTCCGTTTGCTGTTTTTAATTCTACTAATTCCAGGCGGCGCGCCAGGATTAATCCCCTACATCATCATGTGGATTGTGGTTCCGCGCCGCTAATGCCCAGAGATTGGGCGGGGAGCAGCGCGCCATCCCGGCGCGCCAGGCGCTTATATCATGGTCACGTGGCGGGAGTTTCTCAACAGGAGCGCCTGCCAGTGGGTCAGCCGATCGCCGGGCCCCCGAGGAAACATCAGATTCTCTTTATCATCAGAATGCCACAGGCCGCATGCATGCGCCACCTCGTGCGCCAGGAGTCGCGCGCGGGCGCGGTTTAGCATGCCGGCTTCCAGCGTGACGTAGTCGGTGAGCGGGCCCAGCGAACAGCCGCCTTTGTTGGAGATGTCGCGCACGATGAAGACGGTGACAGGAGCCGAATAGCCCGTCCATCGTCCTGAGGGCGTCTGGGCGCAGTTCTTGCGAAAGTAGTCGCCGGCGCCGTCGAAATCCTCTTGCCAGGCGCCATCGTCACAGTGCACGTTGAGCACTGCCACCGGCGATGGAGACGGGACGACGACAATGGACGGTGGCGCGGCGACGAGCCGCACGCGCGCCTGTTGCGAGAATATGCGCTGCGCCTCTTCCCAGGAAGCGCGGACGTCGTGCACCGGGCATAGTGGCTGGCCCTCTTCATCGCGCAGAATGACGACGCGTAGGCGCAACTGCTTGTAGGGCTGCACGCCGACGACGCCGGCGCCGAGCTCCGCCAATCCGACGCCGCGTATGAGCGTTTCTTTGAGGATGTTCGTGGCCTGCGCCGCACCACCGGCGGCTAGAAATCTTACGCTGGGCATTTGTTTCTCGCTTTTCTGCCGTTCGGGTAAGGCAGAGGATGTGGTGAAACAATTCGTCAACCGGCACTGAGCAATGGTAGCTTATTGTAGCGATGGGCGCACAGGATAATTTTGACGATGAGGCCTGAGCAGGCAACAAAAAAGGCCATGACCGAAGTCACAGCCTCAATCCCTCCAATGCTCCCGCCAGGACTCGAACCTGGAACCAGACGATTAAGAGAGAAAGGACAATTGCGATTAAAAGGCAGAAATTAGCCTTTTACAGGAGGCGGAGACAGGAGAAAAACCCCATCATTTCCAATAT
>CAYSMQ010000540.1:0-3067 GCA_964432035.1 uncultured Ardenticatenaceae bacterium | reverse complement strand
CGTCGAGGGCCTGGTCGTCGGGCTGCTGCAGTGGTCGGTCCTGCGCCGCCCGTTTTCGAGCATCGCCCGGCGCACCTGGGTTCTAGCAACAGTGATCGGTGCAGTGGTAGCCTGGTTCTTGGGCTCGTTGCCCAGCACGCTGATGGATATGGGCGCGCAACAGGGATCGGCGCCGGTTGCCGAACCGCCCCTTGCTACTGTATTGCTGCTGGCAGCAGGCATGGGTTTCGTCCTGGGCGCCGTGCTGGCGTACCCGCAATGGCGCGTCCTGCGCCGGGCCATTTCCGGCGCCTGGGTGTGGATTCCCGCCAACTGCGTCGCCTGGGCCGGTGGCATGGCGGTCATCTTCGCTGCCATAGACGTCGCACAGCGCGCGTCTTCTACGAGTCAGGCGTTGGCAGTCGCCGGCGCGAGCCTTTTACTCGCCGGCGCCGTCGTGGGTGCAGTGCACGGCCTGGCGCTGGTGTGGCTGGCGCAAAGGAAAATCGGAACGGATCATCCGAAGCCAATTACGGCGGCGGCAACGTGAGAGAAAAGCAAACCTACGACGAGCGGCTCTCCTCTGGGAGAACGGAAGTGCTCTTCCTAGTGCTCACGGCCCTCTTTCTGGAGCTCGCGTTGCGCCGGAGGCGTGCGCGGCGGACTGAAGGCGGAGGGCGCGCACGTATTGCCCTTGCTTTCTATGTATTGTCCGCCTTCTTCCTGTTCTACACGCTGAACTATCGCACGCTCCTTATCCACCTGACGCCGGAGGCGCTGATTCTGCGCTTTGGGCTCTTCTCGTGGCGCGTGCCCATGGAAAACATCGAACACGCTGCCCTGGACGAGTATTCACTCTGGCGAATTGGTGGGGCAGGGATCCATTTCTCGTGGTTCCAGGGACGGTATCGCGCTATGTTCAACTTCCTGGAATATCCTCGGGTTGTCGTCTCCCTCCGACAGAAGCAAGGTCCTGTGAAAGAGATTGCCTTTTCCAGTCAGCATCCGGAAACGGTGTTGGACTTTATTCGGGACCATACCGACGTGAGAGACGTCAACGTTAAGTGATTTGATTGCCGTCGGAAAGCGGCATCGCGTGACGTTCACGGGACGCTTGGCGCCTGGAGCCCGGAATCCTGGCTACAGGAGTTTTGTGAGAAGCGTACGCCAGAGCGGGCTCGTCCCCGCAAACCTGCAAGAGCATTATGGATACGGGCTATTTGCTGGCGGAAAGTGAGCCGGATCGCCTCATGCTTGAACCCGACTCCAGGAATTGCGCCGATCTATTTTCACACGCCGGCATCGTCGTCCTGGACATCCAGACGGGAGGCTACTAGAAGAGGAAGTGACCGGACCCACCGGAAAAATAAGCATCTGTGCGTTTACAGGTTAGTGGTAGAGGAGGCGACTTGTTGGGCTCCACGTGAGTGCCACAGTAAGTGGCAAGGCGGTTGCCGTGAAAACAAGATTCGTTCTCTTGTTGTTCTTTTTGCTGCCCTTCTTCCTCTCAACACCGGACTCAACAGCCGCAGCGCAAATACGACAAATTAAATATGGGATGACGGTCGACGGGACTCTGACACCAGACGTGCCCGCGCACGAGTGGATGTTTGGCGGTGGTCAGGGCGACGTAGTAACCATGCGCATGGACGCCGTGTCCGACGCCTATTCTGGCCTGCCGGATACGCTACTCACTCTGACGTCCCCGGCCGGCACAGTGCTCGCCAGGGATATCGGCGGCGACGGAACGAGCGCACGCATTGAAAACTTTCTGCTGCCAGAAACCGGCCCTTACCTCATAACGACCACGACAATCTCCAGGGAGCTGACTCTCCGCTATCAGTTAAGTCTGATCGGCCAAGAAGCGACCGTGACGCCGGAGCCGGTTATCCCGGCGCTGAATAACGTCGATCCCGACCAGGGTCTCGCGGGATCCCAATTAGCCCTGATCCTGCAAGGCGTAGGATTTTCCCAGATCGGTTCGCTGCAGCGCGTGGCACTAGGTGGTTCAGAGATTCCTGTTCTGGACTTCGCGTTCGTTGACGATGAGCAGGTGCAAGCGGTCATCGCCATTCCACTAGAAGTGCCCATTGGCGAACAAGAAATATCATTCTTCTTTGAGGAGGAAGCTTTCGATTTTCCATTTTCCGTCAGCACCGACTCGGGAGACGAAGCACCGCCAAGCGAGGAACCGGGAGACGATGAACAGCCACCTGCAGAACCGGGCGATGACGAACAGCCGCCTGCAGAGCCGGGAGATGAGGAACAGCCGCCTACAGAGCCGGGAGATGAGGAACAGCCGCCTGCAGAGCCGGGAGATGAGGAACCGCCGCCTGCAGAAGCGGGTGGCGAAGAACCCGCGGTTGAGGAATCGGTAGGCGAGCAGCCGGGAAACCAGGCGCCGGCGACCCCTGTTCCCACGGTGCTCCCCACATTCATCGAGCGCGTCACCGTCGTGGCGGTCATTGTCGAGCAGCGCGTTCCCGGCCCGGCCGGCGCCACGCCCACGCCACTGGCCACTGTCGAGCCCACGCCCACCCCGCGGGCCACCGTCGAAGCAACCGCCGTCGAGCAAATTGTCATTGGACCAACGGCCCCGGTACGCAAAAACGAAGAGCCGGCCCCCAATAACACGCCGGTCGCTCTACCAGGAATTGATGAGGCGGAAGTACCCGCAACAGAGATTCCGCTTCTCTACGCCGCAGCATTGTTGTTCCTCAGTCTAGGTAGCGCCGCGATCTGGCGTTGGTTAAGTGCGCCGTCAAAAAGCGTGGGAATGGGAGAAGCAACCCCACCAGTATCGCCACCGCCGCCGTCGCCGCCGCCCGTGGCGCCGCCTCCGAAGCTGCGGTTCAAGCATGACTGGTCAGCCGGAGGCGTTTCCCTTGACATGGGCCACAAGTCCCTGACCTTGAATGTGGACATCCGCATTCGCAACGGAATGGCACGCAACGTCCAGCGCGTGGAGGTTCATGCCTCCTCGCTAATAGGCTGAAACCATACGGCAACTTTTTATCCTGTAACGGAGGTAACATGCAGACGATAAATCAGTTCTTTAACCTGCGAAATGGCTCGAAAGAGTGGATCT
>CAYSMQ010000539.1:0-3071 GCA_964432035.1 uncultured Ardenticatenaceae bacterium | reverse complement strand
GCTCGTCATCGAGCAGCAAGATCAGGCCCAACATGCCCGGTGACTTTTCTTCGATCACCAGCAGAAGGCGCGTGAGCGTGTGGGATAACGAGGCGCCGGTGGCCAGTAGCTCCAGCACCTGTTGCTGTCCCGTTTCCATTATGGCGTTAATCGATCGCAACGCACCGCTCCTTTTCCTCGATCCCTCTAATAATACACATCTCCGAGCGCGCCGTAAGTGACAGATCGCACACTTTGCCGGCGCAAATTGTCACGGATTGCGAAACAGGGGGTAGGGAAAGTCCCACTGTACGATACCCGTCGTCTATGGCACGGTATGAACAAATCTTACCGTCAAGAAAGGTGTGATTTGTATGAAGCGACTGTTAGCAGCCCTATTTCTCTTGCGCCGTCCATTGATGGCGTTGGCAAAACCGTTTTTCATGGTTGGCGCGCTTATTGCCGCCGTGGGCACCCTACGCCGCCTGTTGCAGCGAGAGGCGGACCTGCGCGGGCAAGTGGCGCTCATAACGGGCGCGTCCCGTGGCTTGGGTCTGCTGCTGGCGCACAAGTTTGCGGATGAAGGGTGCCGGCTGGTGATTTGCGCCCGGGACGCGGACGAACTGCAGCGGGCGGAGGCGCAGTTGATGCGTCGCGGCGCCAGCGTGCTGGCCTTTGTGTGTGACGTGGCCAACCAGAATGCCGTCCAAAATATGGTGGAGAAAACAAACTCGGAGTTGGGCGGCGTCGATATCCTGGTGAACAACGCGGGCATTATGGACGTCGGCGCGCTGAAAGCGCACAGCACGGCCTCGTTTGAGGACGCCATGGACGTCATGTTCTGGGGTACTCTGTACGCCACGTTAGCCGTGTTGCCCCAGATGCGGGCGCGGCGCGCGGGGCGCATCGTAAACGTGACCAGCATCGGGGGCAAGGCCAGCGTGCCGCACCTCATGCCTTACTCGGCGGCAAAATTCGCCGCCGTGGGCTTCAGCGAGGGGTTGCGCGCGGAGCTGACGGGCGAGGGGGTGACGGTAACGACCATTGTGCCCGGTCTGATGCGCACGGGCTCCTATCTCAACGCCTTCTTTCGTGGGCAGAACGAGAAGGAGTTCAGCTGGTTCGCCCTGGGCGCCAGCCTGCCGTTCATCTCGATGGATGCCGAGCGCGCGGCGGAGCAAATCGTGCAGGCCACACGCCGCGGTGAGGCGGAGCGCACCTTGAGCGTGCCCGCCGTACTGCTTGCCCGCCTACAGGGCGTGGCCCCGGGCCTCACGGCCGACATCATGGGCCTGGCCAAACGTGCGCTGCTGCCCGCGCCGAACGGGCCTGCCATCTTCCGTGAGCGCGGCTGGGACGTGCAACAGCGGTTGGAGCAGCCGGCGCGTCAGATCGTAACCACGCTGACAGCCATGGGCCTCGACGCAGCGCGGCGACTGAACCAGTTGTCGCCGGCGGATACGGTGCGAGAGAACGCGCCGAGACCACGGGTTCCCGCGCCGGCCGAGTGAAATCTGTGCGCATCCGCGGCAAAGCGATAACGTTGCCAGTCTGCCCCGGTTATAGGCAACAGGTACAAAATCAGGTAAAGTAGAAGACCAGCTTCTGGAGCCACGCTTCACATGCTCCGAAGGCGGTCTGCCGCGGGGTGGCCGAAAGGTTACAAGCGTCAGAAGAGAGTCGCGCATGAGCAACGAAGTCCTCATTCTATTAGTAGAGGCGATGATCATGTACTTCCTGGTCCTCGCCGCCCATTCTCTGCGCCATCGCTTTGGCCCGGTGCATTTTTACGCTCTGATCGGCGGGGTAACGGCCATTATGTCCTGGGTCACAGACGCGGGACTAACGGTGCAGCTAGGTAACATTACGTTTGTCGTCGGCTCTACGGTGTTCTACACGTCGCTGCTGCTGGGCGTCTTTGTCGTCTACGTCTTCGATGGGCCGCGGGCCACGCGAATCACCATCTCGACCATCGTGGGCGTATCGATCATGATGCCGCTAATCGCCGCAACCCTGCACTTGCAGGCCAATTTGATCGGCGCTGAACCCATCGCCTCCGTTCCCTTACCCAGCCTACGCATTAACACGGCTTCCGTGCTGGCGACGCTGCTGGACCTTATCTTTTTGGCCATGGCCTGGGAATTCCTGGGCAAGCCGCGCCTGCGCATGGATCTCTGGTTTCGCACCTGGCTCACACTGCTGGGCGTCATGTGGCTGGACGTCATTTTGTTCGCCACGGGCGCCTTCGCCGGCGAGCCAAACTATTGGAGCGTGATGCAAGGCACGTTGGTCAGCCGCTTCGTTATCTCGCTGGTGGCGCTGCCTTTTCTGTACGCCTATCTCTACTGGCAGAGTAACGTCAAGGGCCTGACGCTGGAAAACCGGCCCGTTTTGGCCATACTGAGCCAGGTCGCCGAAATTGAGGCCGAGCTTTCGCTGGCGCAGAAGGAGATCGAACGGCGCAAACGGGCCGAGCGGGCGTTGCAGGAGGCGCAGGCGCAATTGATCCAGAAAGAGCGCCTGGCGGCGGTAGGCGAGCTGACGACGGGCGTGGCGCACGTTTTCAACAACCTGCTGGCGGGCGTGATGCTGCGCCTGCAAATTGTGCGCAGGAACCCGGCAGAGGAGGAGAGAGAGCGGCAGCTGGCGCTGATGCAGGATCAATTGCAGGAGGGCGCGACGCTGGTCGAGAAGTTGCTGGATTTCAGTCGCAAAGGGCTGATCAAGCGCGAACGCCTTGATGTCGGCGAATGGCTCGTAGATGAGCTTCATACCATGAGAGAGAGCCTACCGGAAGGCGTCCAGCTAGAGGCCGAACTGCAGTTGAGCGGCTGTGAGCTGGAAGTA
Source organism: uncultured Ardenticatenaceae bacterium (assembly GCA_964432035.1). Lineage (GTDB taxonomy): Bacteria > Chloroflexota > Anaerolineae > Promineifilales > Promineifilaceae > JAAYYY01. The sequence goes on along the minus strand of CAYSMQ010000539.1, from coordinate 245 downwards.
GATCGGGCGCGCATGGCGGAGGTAGTGCAGAATCTGGTGCGCAACGCGCAGGCGGCGCTGCCCGATGGTGGAACCGTGTCGCTGGCTTTGTCTGTTCATCCTACCGGCGATGGCGCCGCCGGCGGTGTCGTCTGTTCGGCGTGCCAGCGGCGCCTGACCGGACGGTGGGTGCGCCTAACCGTGTCAGACGACGGGGAAGGGATGCCCGAATCCACCGTGGCGCAAGCGTTCGAGCCGTTCTTTAC
>CAYSMQ010000538.1:0-3101 GCA_964432035.1 uncultured Ardenticatenaceae bacterium | reverse complement strand
CCATTTTGGCCATCCAGTAGAGGGCGGCATCGGGGTCTGAGCCGCGCAGGCTCTTGATAAAGGCCGAAATGGTGTCGTAGTGTACGTCGCCGTCTTTGTCGTAGAGGACGGCGCGCCGCTGGATACTCTCTTCGGCGACCGCCAGGTCGATGACGAGGGCGCCTTCGTCGTTGGGCGGCGTGGTTTCCACAGCCAGCTCCAGGGCGTTGAGCACGCCGCGCGCATCGCCATTGGCCACATCCACGAGATGCTCGAGCGCTTCCTCTTCAAGGCGCACGTCCATGGCGCCGTAGCCGCGTTCTACATCCTGCAATGCCTGCCGCGCAATCTGGCGCAGGTCCTCTTTCTCCAGCGGCTTTAGCTGAAAGATGCGGCTGCGGCTGACGAGGGCCTTGTTGACCTCGAAATAGGGGTTTTCCGTGGTGGCGCCAACGAGAATAATGGTGCCGTTCTCCACGTGTGGCAGCAGGGCATCCTGCTGAGCTTTGTTCCAGCGATGCACCTCATCCACAAAGAGCGTGGTGCGCTGGTTGTAAAGGTCGCGACGTTCCTGGGCCTGGTCGATGGCTTCGCGAATTTGCTTGACGCCGGCGAGCACGGCGTTAATGGTGATAAAGTGGCTTTCTGTGGTATTGGCGATGATGCGCGCCAGCGTCGTCTTGCCTGTGCCCGGCGGGCCGTAAAAGATGAGCGACGAAAGCTGGTCGGCCTGGATGGCGCGACGCAACAGCCGCCCGGGGCCCACAATGTGCTCCTGTCCGGCAAACTCGTCCAGTGTGCGCGGACGCATGCGGTTGGCGAGCGGGGACTCCTGCTCTATTTGTGTTTCGCGGGCCTGTCTAAAAAGGTCCATGGTTGGATTGTAGCGAGTTGTGGGGGGAGTGGGCAAGAGGGGCTGGAGATTGGAGATTAAAGATTGGAGGTCAGCGTCAAAGAATTAGCTGAGTGAACGCAAAGTGGTTAAAATATTTGGGGACAGTTGAACTGTTTGGAGCAAGCACCTCGGATATTATTATGACGCAAGACATCGTCATCTTGATTCCTGCTTATAACGAGGCCGCGGGTATTGGTACGGTCGTTGCCGGTGCGCGTGACTACGGACCGGTGCTGGTGGTTGACGACGGCTCGACGGATGATACGGCGACGCGAGCCGAGAAGGCCGGGGCGCAAGTGTTGCGCCAGTCGCCCAACGGGGGCAAAGGCGTCGCCTTGCGGCGCGGCTTTGCCCATGCCCTAACTGCAGGGTACGAGGCTGTGGTTATGCTGGATGCGGACGGACAGCACGACCCGGCGGAGATTCCGCGTTTTATCAAGCAGTACCGGCGCGAGCGCCCACACCTTATTATCGGACGGCGCAATTTTGACCTGATGCCGCGGCGGCGAAAATTTTCCAATGCCGTCGGCACAGGCATATTTTCGTGGGCCGTGGGGCACCGCATCCATGATAGCGTGTCCGGCTTTCGCCTGGTCAGCGCTGAGCTACTCCCCAGATTGTTAGAGGCCAGGGAACCCGGTTTTCTCTTTGAACTAGAGATGATAACGATCTGTGTTGAATCGGGATTCCGGCTGTCGTGGGCGCCCATCTCCACCATTTACGGGGACGAAAAGAGCCACATTAACAGCCTGCCTCATTTGTGGGAGAGCCTGACCTTCGCCTTACGCGCGCGGCAGCGACGGGGGTGGTCGGCTTTTTAGAATTGCCGGCGAAATGGGGTGATTGACGCCCGCAGGAACGGCCTGTCTGGGGGTCTTACTCCTGGGATTCCCACGCCTGAAAATGGCCTAGCACGGCATTCCACGCTGCACGATAGCGACTTTCGTTGCGCTGCCAGAGTCCGCCGATAAGTTTGGGACCCCGGTGTTCAACGCTTATCTGCGTCCGTTCTTTGTCCAAAGCCTCGAAGCGTACATCGACGCGAGTGGGCAGGTCATCACTGCTGCCAAGATACCAGTGGAAGGCAAGCCGCAGTGGCGGTTGCCAGATGAGCACGCGACCCCATTCGTACTCCTGCCGCGCCGACGTTCGCTCATAGAAGCGTCCGCCTTCCCAGCCCTCGATAAAAACCTGCGTACCCGGATCGCCACTGATGGAATGGCCTTTGGGCCACCAACGATGAATTTGCGCCGTCCAGAGGCGAAAGGCGTCCTCCAGGCCGCGGGCCACCGTAATCGTCTTGCGCACTACATCGTCTGTGCTGTTGTCTTGCGGCGAATTGGGCACTTCGCTCATGGCTTCTGTCCTTCCTCGTCGCTCTCTGCAAACTGTTGGAAATTGGCGAGCGCATCGCTCCAAAACTGCTCCAGGTAGCCGTGCGCTTCACGAAAGCCACCCGGTCGCAGATAAAAGACGTTACGACGCCCGCGCGTGTGGTAATCGACAAGCCCGGCTTCCTGTAGCAAGCGCAGATGCTTGGAGACGGCGGGGCGACTGACGGGTAAGCGCGCAGCAATGGCGCCCACCGGTTGTGGGCCCTCTTGCAGGAGTGAAAGAATATCACGTCGCGTGCGGTTGCCCAGGGCATCGAGAGCGGCATGGACCTGAGCTGATGGGCTTCTTGCCATCGCTAGAGGCTGTTGCTTTCTGCTCGTCGCTTTAGCCCCTCCACAAACTGCTGGAAGTTTTCGGTCATATCCGGAATGGATCGACCTATCAGCGGCAACAATGGTCCGCTAAAGACCTCGCGCAACGTAAACTCGACTGTTCCATTGTCATCCGGCTGCAACGTGAAGGTGCGCACGCCTTTGAAAAGGCCCAGCGGCATACCACTACGCCACGTCATGCGGCGGTGGGGCTCGAACTCGCTTACGGTCGCAGGGAAACCACGGCCCGGGCTCAGCTTTGTATAGGCCGTGATTTTCTCTCCGGGTGCAATGCGACCTTCGATGCGCTCCACGCCAGGATCCCATTCAGGATAGTTGGGCGCATCCGTGAGGATGTTCCAGATGGTCTGCGGTGAGGCCTCAATGGTTGTGGTGGCGCTGTATTCTCTCATAGCACGATCTCCCTGGTGCTATCCAACTCAGCTAATTGCGAGTTTTGGTAACTGGCAGGTTACCGGTGAATGACGGGAATGGTAACCTGTGGGTTACGGTTTGTCAAG
>CAYSMQ010000537.1:0-3103 GCA_964432035.1 uncultured Ardenticatenaceae bacterium | reverse complement strand
CCCACAATTTACACGCTGAGACGGCGTATTGCGCCAGAGCTTTCGCGCCGTCCCTTCACTCACTGTAAACGACAAACAACTTGCTTTTCCGGTCCCGCCCGTCTCCGTCGCCTCATCCCATACGCCTATCCCGCGACATTGCTTCCACCGTACAACGAGATGGCCTCTCGTTCCTTCAACCGCCATCTCTGCTAAACTATGCGCCTGGCAGACACCATCTGGAGAAAACCCCATGAAAACCGAACTGACCCCCGCCGAGTTCCGCCGCCTCATACACCTCGTCTATATCGCTACCTGGATACTCGATGCGCACAAGACAGGAGAAGACCCTGACACCGCTCCCTACCGCCAGTCAGATGCTCTTTGTTTCTACCCCACCCCAGCGTCGCCAGACACCACCCGAAGGAGAAAGCCGTAGAGATAGCAATAGCCGCGACCCATCGGCTGCTGGACCAGGCGCGAGAGGTCACGGCGTAAGAGACAGGAGGCTTTTTTAAGGGCGTTCGAATTCCCGCCACCCAGTAAGCGAAAGTACTTACTGCCATCACGCTGCGTCGCCATGCACATTACACCGCGCCGGATCACTCCCCCGCCGCGCCCAACAAACCTTTCCAGAACACTGGAGCCAGACTCACGATTTCGGCAACTGCCAATCAGGCATTGATCTATGGTTTTAATATATAAAATACGCTACAGTATGCTCAATCCAGCATTCCCTTGCTGTAACACAATCAACGATTAGACCTTCGCCGCCAATGCCCCGTGGCATGAACGCTTTGAAATGGGTGTTTCTGTGGCAAACAGGCGCCGCCATTTCCAGCAAGAACAACAGGTAGTGGTCGTTCACCCTTATCCAGTAAGAGGCTCAAAATGTCGATGATGAAAGCAGTTCGTATCCAGAGTTATGGAGGTCGCGAGGTTCTGTCTTATGAAGACGCACCGCGGCCTGCTGTTGGCGAAGGCGAAGTGTTGATTCGCGTCCATGCCACCTCGGTTAATCCGTTTGATTGCGCCCTTCGCGCGGGTTATGTGGCGAGCTACTTTGAACACACCCTTCCGCTGGTTATTGGCACGGATGTGGCCGGTGTGATTGAGGAGGTGGGACCGGGCGTGTCAAGTTTTGCACGGGGAGACGACGTCTACGCCCGGGCAGGCGTATACCGTGATGGCGCCAACGCCGAATACGTGGCGGTCGCTGCTTCCGACGTGGCCCTGATGCCACTGACGCTGGACTATGTTCATGCGGCGGCGCTACCCCACGTGGTGCTGACTGCATGGCAGGCGTTATATGTGGTAGCCGAACTGGCTGAAGGACAGACGGTTCTGATCCACGCTGCCGCCGGCGGCGTAGGGCATGTTGCCGTGCAACTAGCCAAACTGCGCGGCGCAAGGGTGATTGGTACGGCGACGATCAACCGCGACCTGCTAGTCGAACTAGGCGTGGACGAGGTGATTGATTATTCTACGGCCACTTTTGAGGAGTTTGCGGGATCGGTGGACGTTGTGCTGGATCTTGTAGGTGGTGAGACACAGGAGCGCTCGTGGGCTCTACTAAAGCCGGGCGGCATACTGATCTCCACGATACAGTCACCGTCTGAGGAGATGGCTGCGGCGCACGGTGTGCGCCAGCACCTGGTCGTTTCGGCGCCGCCCATTGGCCCCACACTAACAGAGGTGGCGGCGCTGGTCGACAGCGGCAAAATCAGGCCGGTGGTCTCCACCGTCCTGCCGCTGGAAGAAGTGACCAGGGCGCACGAATTGATCGAGGGCCGGCACACGCGAGGCAAGATTGTTTTGACGGTGAACGCGACGTCATCAACGACGTTGGCGGCCTCGACGCCTACCTCGACCTCTCTCCCGAACAACGCATCACCCTGAAGCGCAGGAGTTGGCTAGATCGTTACCCGGGTAATTCGAGTTCGCAGCGCAGCCGGTGGCCGGTGACGGATTGGAGTTCGCGATTGACGATGGTCACCGGCCTTGATAGCTAGTTCGCTAATGCTGCCCATGCCGGGCATGACCGTGACGCGCCGTGGCCATGGAGCTCTCGCTTCCTGGTTCAGTGACGTGGAAAGTGAGCATCATGCCGCCCTCGACGTGCTCGGCAATGTGGCAATGCGCCATCCACGAGCCGGGATTGCTGCACTCGAGTAGGATGTCGACGGTTTCGCCTTTGCGCACCAGGACCGTGTCTTTCCAGCCCAGGTTGTCGACCGGCGCGCCGTCACGGGCCAGCACCAGGAAGCGTTGCCCGTGGAAGTGAATGGGGTGCTGCATGGGGTGGTCGGCGTGCGCCTCGTTGACAATGCGGATTTTCACCCGCTCGCCTTGCGTGAAACGCCAATCAATGTCGTGGTTGACCTGCCCGCCGGCACGGTCCACCAGCTTCCAATGCATGTTCGCCGGGTTGGTGAGGCGGTTATGCATTTCCATGGCGTCTTCCCACTCGATGCCGTCGCCGGGATGGCTGCCCATGTCACCGTGACCACCCATTTCGCCTACCAGGGCCAGTACTTTGTCCGGCTCACGCGTCAGCTCCAAAGCCAACCGTTCTCGTTCTGGCTCCAGTTCGGCAGCGCGGCGCGTGGCGTTGAAATCGGCGACGTAGGAGAAGGCTGGCGGCTCGTCGCCGACGGTTATCCAGGCCAGTGTATAGGTCTTTTCTGGCGTGCGGTGCTCCAGCGGGAATTCGCCGGCCCGTTCAAACAGCACGTCGACAACCAGCCGCTCTGAAGGCGAGATGAGCAGGCTTTCCACAAATTGCTCTTGCTCAACGCGGCCGTTATCGACGCCCACCAGCTTCATCCGCGCGCCGGGAATAGATACGTTAAATGAGCGCACGTTGGCCGTGTTGGTCATGTATAAGCGCACCGTTTCGCCCTGTTGAGCCTGCAATCGGTAGTCGGTCTCGCCGTTCACCAGCATGACGTTGCCAAAGCGCCCGGCTGCCGTTCGCTTCGATGTTGACTGGCTGAAGGGCACGACTTTTCCACGGCGGATCAGAATGTCGTCCAGGACCAGCGTTAGCTCGCGGTTCACCGGCGCCCAGTAACCGGGCTCAGCCGGCTCCACGATAATGTTGCCGTACATGCCGTGTTCCTGC
>CAYSMQ010000536.1:0-3111 GCA_964432035.1 uncultured Ardenticatenaceae bacterium | reverse complement strand
GGGCGGGACTGATCTCGTCGGCCGGCCCGGCGACAAACAAACCAAATTCGTCACCCCCCAGGCGGGCCGCCGAGTATTGATTGGTGTGCAACTCGCCGACTCGGCGCGCCACTTCCTTTAGCACCTCGTCTCCCCGCGCGCGACCGAACGATTCGTTGATCATCTGGAAGTCATACAGGTCCAGTATCAGCACGCAGACCTGCCATTCATCGCCGAGCCGGGACAGCGCAGCGCCGTATTTGTGGACGTCTCACAGCATAATGATGCCTTTCGCGGTCGTCACGCGCACAACGAGGTCTGTTTCTTCTACCTGAACGCGGCGCAGCGCGGGCGACAGATTGCGCGCGTGGACATTCCGCGCTGGGTGGCAGACGATCCGGACATGGTCGCTGCGGTGCACGCTCTGGTCTACGATCAGTGCCAGATCATGGGCAACTATCCCTACGTGCTGGCGCGCGCGGATGAGCTAGCCGTGATCGGCTACCAGGACCGCGAGAATCTGGATATCATGATTGAGAATGCCATGACGCGGCATGCCGTGCACGGCGCGGTGACGGCCAAACAAAGCAGCAAAGATGCGGCGCGCGCCGGGCGCACGCGACACGCGATATAAAGAGAGAGGTAAGAGCCTATGTTTGCCGCAGATGATCTAGCTCCTTCCCTTAACGGCGACGAGATTGGTCGCGTGTTGCGCGCGAGCACGACGGGTTTCTCTGTGGGCTGCCGCGTCAACCAGTTGTCTGGGCCTAGCTTCGGATGCCTGGTGAAGGCGCAACCGATGGATCGCGAGGAAGGGATTTACGGGCTGGTGTACAACATGCACATCGACGACGATCCGCTGGTGCGGCGCTTGATCCTGGCTGAGAATCCACGGCCCTCGGTGATCGAAGACCAGCGCAATAATCGGCTGCTGCCCATCGAGATGAGCGTGTTGACCGTGGGCTACGAGCAGGAGGGGGCGCTGGTGCACGGCCTGCCGCCGCGTCCACCGCTCAACCTGGATCCGGTTTTTCTGTGCCTGGCGCAGGATGAGGTGACACACTTTACAGAAGAGCCGGCTTATTTGCGGCTGATTCTGCGCGCGGTAGACACGCCGGTGCCTGTGGATCAGCTGCTGGTGGCGCACGTGCAGCAAACATACGAGCATCGTGGGCAGGACGCGGCATGGGCTTTGCACGTAGTGCGCACGCTGATCGACTTGCTGCGCAACGATTACGAGTTGTTGATTCCCACGCTAGAGGCTATCGGCGGCGCGCTGCCGCAGCTGCCCCTGGCGGAGCTGGAGCCGAGCTTCTGATGATGGCAGGCGTGAAAAAGGAGCCGACGGCGAAGTCGACGCTACTGATTACATCGTGCATGGCGCCGATCACGGACCGCTTTGTGGGAGCGCTGGCGGATTACGTGGCCCGCCGGCTGGACATCGACGCGCGGTTTGTCGACGAGGTTCGGTGGCAGGAGCGCGAGCGATGGCTGGACGAGGGACGCGCGCACGTGGGCTGGCTGTGTGGCCTTCCTTACGTGTGGAAAGCTGACGGCGCGGGAGCGCTGCAGTTGCTGGCGGCGCCTGTTATGGAAGGCGAGCGCTACGGAGGCCGGCCCGTTTACTATTCGGACGTCGTTGTGCACCGCGAGAGCCGAATTGCATCGTTCGAGGACCTGCGCAGCGCGGCGTGGGCCTATAACGAGCCGCGCTCGCACTCGGGGTATTTGTTGACGCGCTATAACCTGGCGCTACGCGGATTGAACGGCGATTTTTTCGGCCGCATTGTGGGCGCCGGCTCGCACCAACGGGCGCTGGAGATGATCCTGGCGCGAGAAATCGACGGTTCGGCCATCGACAGCACGGTGCTGGCGCTGGTTATGGAAGCGGAGCCGGAGATTGGCGATCAGATTCGCGTTTTGGAGAGCTGGGGCCCGAGCCCTATCCCGCCCTGGCTGGTCCACCGAGAAGCGCCGGCAGCGCTGCAACAGAAGGTGCAGCAGCTGCTATTGGACATGCACGACCATGAAGAAGGGCGCGCCGTCTTGAAGCTGGCGCGTGTGGCGCGCTTTGTGACCGTGGAAGACGCCGATTATGATCCCATCCGCCACATGGCGCGTCAGGCCGAGAACGTAACGCTGGGAGAGCGCTTATGAATGAAGACATTGGTTATATCATCGGCGGCGGGCTGCGCGAAGGGTTCCTGGTGCGGCTCACGGTGCCGGCAGAGACGGTGCAGGAAGGCAGCTTTGTGGTCTGCGATAGCGGGCGTTGGCGCTTCTATGGGCTGGTGACGGATTTGCAGCTGGGCGCCACGGATCCACGCTTTGCGGACGAGCAGTCAGGGCGCCTGCAACCGGCTATCAGCAAATTGCTGCAAGGTAAGACGCTGTACACGACGCTGACGGTGTATCCCACGCTGATGATGGACCGCGGACCGGACCCTGACGCCGATCCGCAGGCCTATATGGACTGGCAGGAAGAGATGGAGAGCGGACGATTGGGCCCACAGCCGGTGAAGACGGTGCCCACGCATCACGCGGCGGCGCGCCTGGCCGACGAAGAGGATGTGAACGAGATCTTCCCCGGCGACATGGTCATCGGCTATACGATCGAGCAGGGCCATCCCGTTAGCCTGAACCTGCGGCGGTTGGTGAAACGGTCCAGCGGCATCTTTGGCGCCACGGGCACGGGAAAGAGTTTCCTGACGCGCATGGTGCTGGCAGGCCTGATGAAGGAAGACGCCGCCGGGGCGCTGGTATTCGACATGCACAACGAATACGCCTATGACGACATGGATACCGACAACAATGTCAACGTGTTGGGCTTGCGCTCGCTTTTCGGGCCCAAGGTGCGCGTGGCGGCGCTGGGAAAGGGGGCCACGGTGCGTGGCCACATGCCAGATTTTACGCTGGAGCTGGCGTTGCGCGATTTTCAGACGAGCGACATTCGGCTGCTGGCGGATACCCTGAACCTGACGGATACGGCGGAAGTGACGCTGGGCGCGCTGTACCGCGATTTCAGCGAGCACTGGTTCGCGGAGTTCATGAAGCTGGAGCCGGGCGCGGTGGATTTCGATCCAGAAACGGGCAAGACGCAACCGGCCGAAAATTCGGTGGCCTTTTGGGCGC
>CAYSMQ010000535.1:0-3130 GCA_964432035.1 uncultured Ardenticatenaceae bacterium | reverse complement strand
GCTATCGTCATGTGGCTCATTCGACTGGCGGCGCAGGCGGGCCTCATCAGCTCAGTTGCGCGCCATGACCGTGGCGAATCGTCCTCGTTGGGAGAGTCACTGTCGGCGGGGTTGTCGCGCCTTTGGCAATTCCTGGGGCTGAACCTCCTTGTATATCTGCCTTTCTGGATCGTAGGCGCCGTCTTCTTTGGCATTGGCATTTTCGCGTTCGGCGCCGCTGTGGCTTCGGCGCTGGCGGGCACCGGCGGTGAGGAGTTGGGCGCAATGTCGGGTGGTTTTGCCTTGCTGGGTCTTTGCGTGGTGGCGCTTACCTGCTTGCTGATTCCGCTTTTTGCAGTTGCCAGCGTCGTCTATGCTTTTGCCCAGCGGGCCATCGTGCTACAAGATATGAGTGTCATGCAGAGCGTTGGTCATGCCTGGCGCTTCGTGCGCGACAATGTCGGCGACGTCCTCTTACTGATCATCTTCTTGGTCGTCATCTCGGTGCTTTATAGCGCTTTGGTAAGCATCATACTCATTCCGCTTGGTTTCCTGGCGCTGGGTCCGGCTGTGATCGATCTTATTAGCGGTGTGCAGCTGCAGGCCATCGACGTGGCCTTTGCCATCGGCGGCGCCATTATATTGGGTATTATTGGCGCGCTTTTGAACGCAATCTTCATCGCCTTCCGTTCGGCATCCGTGACCCTGGCCTACCAGGATCTGCTTGGAAAGCCGGTTGAGAAGACGGTCGAGCCCGCGTTGTAGACTTGACAGATCGCAACTTTCCGTGATCATCTAGTATATTGGGTGCATAAGGTCAGACCTGACAGGTTTCGAAAACCTGTCAGGTCTCGCTGATCAGGTGGTGTAAACTCTACAAAAGGCAAACGATGAGCGATGAGATGACGCGAATTTTGGCAATCGAAACGTCGTGTGATGAAACGGCGGCAGCGGTCGTGGAGGACGGCAAGACGATTCTGAGCAATATCATTGCCAGCCAGACCGACTTGCACGCGCAATATGGCGGCATTTTTCCAGAGGTTGCCTCGCGCAAGCACATCGAAGTTATTCACGCCGTCATCGACCGCGCCATGAGCCAGGCCTACCTGGGGTTTGAAGACCTGGATTGCATCGCCGTGACCCAGGGGCCGGGCCTTGTCGGATCGCTTCTGGTGGGCCTAAACGTGGCCAAAGGGCTGGCCCTCGCGCGCAAAAAGCCGTTGCTGGGCATTAACCATATTGAAGGTCACATTTACTCGCTGTGGTTAAGCGAACAGGATCCGGAGACTGAGATCACATTTCCCGTCTTGACGCTGGTCGTCAGCGGCGGGCACACTGAGCTGATCCTGATGGAGGATCACTTACAGTACCGGCATCTGGGCGGCACGCTGGACGATGCGGCCGGCGAAGCCTTCGACAAAGTGGGGCGCCTTCTCGGATTGCCGTACCCAGGTGGACCGGAAATCGATAAGGCATCGGAGGGCGGCAATGCTCGCGCGTTTGATTTTCCGCGCGCCATCATGGATGAGGGCTACGACTTCAGCTTTAGCGGATTGAAGACGGCGGTTATGCGCGAGGTGGAGCGTTATGATGAAGGACGGCTGCCCGTTCAGGATATAGCAGCCAGTTTTCAGGCAGCCGTGGTCGACGTGCTGGTTGAAAAGACAATGCGCGCGGCGCGCGAGCATGAAGTCAGCGCCGTGCATCTGGCGGGCGGCGTTTCGGCAAACCGCGCTTTGCGCTGGGCCATGAACACACGGCTGGACATGCCCGTGCGTTACCCACCCATGATCCTATGCACTGACAATGCAGCCATGATCGCTGCCGCCGCGCACCAGCGCTTCATCCGTGGCGCCCGTCACGAGCTGGATATCGACGTTTCCCCGAGTTTACAGCTGGCCTGGTAGCGGCGCCCCATGCCGCGCGCCCACCGGCTGCCAACCACGTTCCGCTACTTTGCCAAGAGGTGACCAATGTCCGAACTGGCCACAATGACCGGAGAACAACGGATTGCCGCCGCTTTTGAGCGGGCGTTGCAACGGCAGAACGCGGCCTTCATGCCCTATTTCACGCTGGGCTATCCGGACCGCGAAACGTCGCTGGCGGTTATTGAGGCGATCGCACCCTATAGTGACCTTTTAGAGTTGGGCGTCCCTTTCAGCGATCCACTGGCCGACGGTCCTACCGTACAGCACAGCACGCAGCAGGCGTTGGTGCAAGGAACGACTACGGCCGGCTGCCTGGAAATGGTGCGCGAGCTGCGCGCGCGGGGCGTGACGGTTCCGTTCCTCCTGATGGGCTACTACAATCCAATTCTTGCCTACGGCGAGACGCGTTATGTGCAAGACGCGGCGGACGCGCAGGCCGATGGCTTCATCGTGCCCGATCTGCCCCTGGAAGAGGCGGAGCCGCTGTTAGAACTGACCGGAGAGGCAGGGTTGGCCCTGATTCAGATGCTGGCTCCCACCAGTCCCGCGCAGCGCGTGGCGCGGGTTGCGGCGCGGGCACGGGGATTCATCTATCTTGTTAGCCTCACGGGCGTCACCGGCGCGCGCAGCGAACTGGCAGCCGGACTGTCCCGTTTTGTGAACAGCGTGCGCGAGCAGACGACGGCGCCGTTGGCGGTGGGGTTTGGCATCGGCACGCCACAACAGGCGGCCGAAGTGGCCAATATGGCCGACGGCATCATCGTGGGCAGCGCGCTCATCGACGCAGTACGAAAGGCGCCGGGTGATGAGGTTGACGCAGCCGTTACTTTTGTGAAATCGATAAATGACGCTCTCAAGAAGCAAGGAGGATCGTTATGACCAATTACCTGGCAAGTGAGAGCAGCCCCTATTTGTTACAACATGCCGACAACCCTGTGGAGTGGTATCCCTGGGGCAAGGAAGCGTTGGAAAAGGCGCGCCGCGAGGACAAACCAATTCTTCTGAGCATCGGATACGCCGCCTGTCACTGGTGCCACGTCATGGCTCATGAATCGTTTGAGGATGAGCAGACGGCGGCGCTGATGAACCGCTACTTCGTTAATGTCAAGGTGGACCGCGAGGAGCGGCCCGACCTGGACAGCATTTACATGAACGCCGTGGTGGCCATGACGGGCCAGGGAGGTTGGCCCATGACCGTTTTCCTGACGCCGGAGGGCCACCCT
>CAYSMQ010000534.1:0-3131 GCA_964432035.1 uncultured Ardenticatenaceae bacterium | reverse complement strand
GCCAGGTCTGGACGCCACCACATGAAGGCCTGTACACCGTACTCAGGCGATTCAAAGACGCGCCAGTCCACAGGGCCGGCGGCTGTGGGCGACGCCGGCGACGAGGGTGACGCCGGTTGGACAGTCGGTGAAGGTGGCGCGGTTGTGTCGGTGGCCGCCGGCGTCGGCGGCGTCGTCACAGTTGGCGTTGCCGCCGGCGGTGTTTCCGTCCCACCTTCACCGGTCGCATCGCCGCCACACGCGCTACTGAGCGTAAGTAGCAACAAGAAGGCGACGATGCGAGCGAAATTCATGAGCTTTTTCTACACTTTTAGCAAGGAAAGCGACGAAATCAGGGCGCCTTTTCCATGTCGGCGACGGCGCTAAAGGCTGGACGCGGCGCGCCGTTGATGTCCAGGATGCTATAGGGCACCGTGTCATCCTGCGGGCCGCTGCCTTTGTTGCCGTAATCAAAGTTGAACAAGAAGGCCAGCCACACATTGCCCGAATCGTGCATCTGCTGGAACGCCTGCACGATATATTGGGCCTGCTCTTCCAGGGAATTGTCCAAGGCAAAGCCAAAATTCTGCGGTGTTGTGTCGTAGCCCTCGCTGCTGGCCCAACCGAACTCGGTGACGCAAAGCTTCATGTCAGGGTCAACAGCCTGCACCTTCTCGGCGTATGTGTCAAGTGTGGTTCTAAAACTCCAGCTGTGATGCGGGTTGTCGAAAGGACCGCGGAAGTTCGCCGTGGAAGCTTCTTCAAGGCTACCGGCCTCGTCAAAGGGCACGTCTGGCGGCAGGTTAATGCCGTTATGGTGCGCGCCAACGCAGTCAGCATAGTCCAACATGCCCGCTGCCAGGGCGCGGTCCATATAGTCGAAGTCATCGGCCCAACGGACCCAATCGCCCTCACCTGTGGGCGACAGCGCGCCGCTGACCACAATGATGTCCGGATTCTGGGCCTTTATGGCCTCGTAAGACAGCTCCAGGAAGCGCACGTAATCTTCTGGGTTTATGCCGTTCGGCGTCGTCCACTCACGATCCAGGTTCTGCTCGTTCCACACTTCGACGGCGTGGATCTTGCCTTCATAGCGGCTCAACATTTCGTTTAGAAAATCAACATACTGCTGGTAATCATCCGGCGGGCCATTTTCACCACCCGTGGCGCGCGTCCATTCCGGCGCGCCCACGACGCTGACCAGCACGTTGAGACCGTGATTATTGGCTTCGTCGATGGTGCCGTCGTAGAAGAACCATTGGGCCGCGTCCGGTTCCGGGTGTACCACGGGCCACTCGATCTGCATCTTGATCCAGTCCATACCCAGCTGATTGGCCACCGTGTTCGTCGTCTCCACCGGATTGCCGACAGTGGCGTTACCGTGAATCTGGATGCCGTAGCCGAATCGATCCTCAGGCCAGGGGAAGATGGGGGCATCCGCAGGTGCAGCGACGCCCGGCTGCTCGCCTTCGGCAGGCGACTCCGCCGCCTCCTCACCCGTTTCTTCACCCAGTTCTTCGCCGGTCTCTTCACCTTCTTCGACGACCGGCGGGGGAAGCGTGGGCTCCTCCGCAGAGGGCTCAGGCTCAGTTTCTGGTTCTTCTGTAGGCACCGCGGGTTCTTCGGCGGTTGTTTCTGGCTGTTCCGCAGGAGGTTCCTCTTCGCCGCCACAAGCGGCAAGGAACATGACTAGAACGAGTAGTAATAGCGTAAATCGTTTCATGATTTAATAACCTCTAGCTCAAATTATTGGCCCATCGCAGCACGCAACGTATTGCAAGCTGGACAGCTACCGTCCGGTCGCAACATGGCGAAACCTGCCTGGGGATCATCGCCCCAGTGCGTGAAGTCGACGTTGAAGACAATAAGCATGCGCACTTTACCGCTATTTCCTGCCAGGCTCGCGGCCTCACCCAGCCACTGGGCGTGTTGCGACACCGTCGTATTCGAGGCCCAGCTGAAGCGGCTGGGAACACCACCGAAATCCTGCCCGGAAAGATACCCAAGTTCGGTAAAGCAGACGGGGCGCGCGCCGCCGAAAGCGTTGTAGTACATGTCCATGGTGGGCACGAAGTACCAGCTGTAGTGATTGCTTCCGGCCGGGTGGCCACTGGTCGCGTTTGGCGGCGTGGCGCCGGCATTGTGGTGCACGCCGATGCAGTCCATGTAGTTAGCGCCCCCGGCAGCCGCCACACCGGCCATGTAGCGGTCGTCGGCCCAGGCGTTCGTGCCGTTGTCGAAGCCCGTGGGCGCCGGTGCGCCGCTGATGACCATGACGTTGGGGTTTGTGGACTTGATAGCCTCATACGCGGGGCGCAACATGTTATTTACATAGGAGTTAGGATCGATCTGACCCGCAGGCCATTCGAAATCGATGTTCATTTCGTTCCAAATTTCAATGGCGTCCGGACCCAGTGCAGCGACGCCGCGCAAGAACTCAACGTACGCGTTGAAGTCGATGCTGCTGGGATAGGCCTCTGCGCCCGGGATACTGAGCAAGACCTTGAGGCCGTTGCCATGCGCGTGTCCGATCCTGCCCGCGACGGCTTCCGGCGAGTCACCGGGGCCCCACTTGTGCTGAAATTTGACCCAGGTCATGCCCGACTCTTGCATCAGGGCCGGATTCGCCAGCGTGTGCGTCTGGCCTCCCAGCTCAAAGCCCGTATTGGCGATCGGCGGAGGCGGCGGTGGTGCGGGTTCGCCGCCGGCGGTGGGCGCTTCGACTTCCACTACTTCTAGCGCATTGGTGTCGACGCTGCTGTTAATGCTGATGACGTTGTTGAAAAGCCAACCCTCGGCGTCCGTATCGACGACGCGCACCTGGAACCAGTCACCGCCCGCGTTACGACCCGTCAGCGACAAGCCGGTGCCGGATGGCAACACCTCAATGACAGGATAAGCCAGCCCTGGACCCTCGCGGAAGTTGGCGGCGATGCTGGTAGCGGCGTCGTTGCTGCCCGGGTCTACTTCGGTGACCGGCGGTGGTTGCGTCGCAGTCGCTTCAGGTGCAGCAACGGCAGGCTCCTCGGCGGCTTCTTCCGTCTCTTCTTCAGCCGGTTCTTCGGTCGGTTCCGGCGTCGGCGTTGGCGTTGCGGCTGCGGCGACCTCCACGGCAAGCGACCCTAGCTCGGCGACGGCGTCGCCCTGAGCGA
>CAYSMQ010000533.1:0-3140 GCA_964432035.1 uncultured Ardenticatenaceae bacterium | reverse complement strand
CGAGGTGTAAAAGCTGTGTTAACGGCGTCTGCTGTCTGCCCGATTGTTGTATTCCTGACGATGCGATAGAGAAAGCCCTCCCATTGACACGGCACCGCCGTTTAGATATGGTAGAGCTCAAGTGGGGATCCCGACAATGTTGCTGAAATTCCTCGTGTTTCTGGAGGCTTGGCTTGACGCAACCACAGATTAAAAAACTAGAGAAAGCCCCCACCGGGATTGAGGGGTTTGATGAGATGACGGGCGGTGGAATTCCGCGAGGCCGCACAACCTTGCTGCTTGGCGGCTCGGGCAGCGGCAAGACGACGTTTGCCTTGCAGGGGCTGGTTAACGGCGCGCGCGATTTTGGCGAGCCGGGCATCTTTGTTGCCTTTGAAGAGGGCGCCAGCCAGATTCGCACCAATGCACAAAACATAGGGTGGGATTTGCCTCCGTTGGAGAGGGAGCGACTATTCTTTATCGACGCGCGCCTGCCCCTGGAAACGGTACACGCCGGCGACTTTGAGCTAAGCCCTATCCTATCCAGTATTGAGGCGAAGGCGGAAGAAATGGGCGCCACGCGCGTTGTATTCGACGCCATCGACGTGCTGCTCATGTTGCTCGGCGACCCCTTAGCCGAGCGCCGCGAGATTTACCGCTTGCACGAGTGGATCCAGGCGCACGAGTACACGGCAATCGTCACCAGCAAAACAGATCCGTCCGGAAATTTGCTCCCTGCGCGATACAGTTTTCTGCAGTTCATGGCCGATTGCGTTATTACATTGGAGCAGACGACTCACCATCTGGTCTCCGAACGGCATCTGAAGATACTGAAGTATCGTGGCTCCGGGTTCGTGGAAAATCGCTCGCCTCTGCTAATTGGCGCCGGCGGCATTGAAGTAGCCGGACCAAACCCTATGCGTCTGGGGCACCCTGTTTTCGAGGAACGGATTTCGACCGGTATCGAGGGTCTGGACCGCATGTTAGACGGCGGTTACTATCGCGGCACCAACGTGCTCATCACCGGCGCGCCGGGAACGGCCAAATCAACGCTTTCTGGCGCATTCGTCGACGCCGCCTGTCGCCGTGGGGAACGCGCCATGTTTGTTAGTTTTGACGAGGTCGCCGGCGAAATCGTGCGCAATTTGCGCTCGGTCAACGTCGACTTGCAGCCACACCGCGACGCCGGTCTTCTGCAAATGCACACTTTTTACAGCGGCTTCCAAAGTGCAGAAGCCCATCTTATGCGTCTACGCGACAGCATCGAATCGTTCGATCCACAATGCCTGGTGGTCGACCCCCTTTCGGCGATCCTAAAAAGCGGCGAGCAGTATAGCGCCGAAGACGTCGCACAACGGCTTCTCTATGGCACGAAGACAAAGGGAATCACCACGGTCAGTACCAGCCTCATGGGAACCGACCTGGCCATTTCGCCCACAACGGCGCTGAGCGTCTCTACAATTGCCGACACCTGGATCCATCTTAGCTATGAATTGCAAGGCGGCGAGCAGAATCGCACGCTCTACATTGTGAAGTCGCGAGGCACGGGCCATTCCAACCAGGTGCGCGAGCTTGTGCTCAGCGACGAGGGCCTGGCGTTGGCCGACGTTTATACCGCCGGCGGCGAGGTGCTCATGGGCACCATGCGATGGGAAAAGGAAGAAGCCCTTCGTCGTGAAGAGGAGCAGGCGCGGCGCGAGACGGAGGCGCGGCGTCGTGAATTGGAAGTCGCCGAAGCCGAAGTGCAGGCGCGCATCAAGCTACTTGAGCGCGAGCTAGAGGCGCGGCGCGCGGCTCTGTCCCGGCTTGAGGCGGAACAAGGGACCAGGATCGACGACAAGGAGGCGCGTCAGGAGAAAGTGCGGCAAATGCGCGTTGGCAAGGACCGGCCGCAGTCGGATGGTGAAGCGGTTGAGTCTGCGAACTCGCGCGAGCGAGAGGGTGGGCGCGAAGCGTGAGCGGACCATATGATGGGCCTCCGCTCGAGCTACGCCTGTACGTAGCCGGAAAGACGGCTATTTCGCAGCGCGCCGCGCACAATCTTGAGCGCATTAACCATGACCATTTCAATGGGCAATGCCAGATAGAGATTGTCGATATCTTTGCGATGCCGCAGCGGGCGCTTGAGGATGGTATATTAGTCACACCCACGCTCATAAAGCTTTCGCCGGCGCCTCGTGTGCGTATAATAGGAGATCTAAGCGCCGAAGAGCGCGTGATTTTTTCGCTGGGCGGAAGATGAGCATGAGTGCCAGGGAGCCCGGCGACTGAGGCAGTAGCACGCCAGAGAGAATTGTGAACGAGCCGGAACGCCACCTTGAAACAGACGCCAGAGCGCAAGCACGCATTCGACAGCTTGAGCAAGAACTGGCAGCCGCCGAGGCAACGATAGATTCACTAATCGCCGAGCAGCTCGATGCTGTTTTTGAAACGCAATCTACCTCGCCCGTCCTACTGCGCCAGGCGCAAGAAGCCCTCTTAGAAAGCGAAGAGAAACTGCGCGCCATCTTTGAGAATGCGCTGGAGGCCATGGTCATTACCAATGATGATGGCGTTTATGTGGACGCCAACCCGGCGGCGAGTCGCCTTTTTGGGGCGCCGCACGAGGAGATCATTGGCCGCTCTGTTGGGGACTTTGTGGCGCCAGAAGAGGATTTTCCCTCGGCCTGGCGGCAGTTTCGAGAGGCCGGCGCGGAACAGGGAAGAATTGCCCTGCGCCGCCCAGACGGGTCCATCCGCTACGCAGAGTACTCCGCTATAGCCGACTTCATTCCCGGTCAAAACCTTTCGGTAATGCGCGACGTTACCGGACGGATTGCGCTGGAACGGGAGCGCGAGGAAGCGCTGGCGCAGCTTGCCGAGCGGGTCAAAGAGCTGACGTTATTACACTATGTAGGACAGCTGCTTAGCGTAAGGGGCTTGAGCGTGCCTGACCTGCTACAGTCAATTGTAGACCTCATTCCGCCCGCATGGCAGTATCCCAAGATTACCACGGCGCGCATTCGCTATGGTCAGCTGGAAGTAACGACGGCCGAGTTCGTGGAATCGCATTGGGCGCAGCGCGCGGCGTTCACGGTGCCCGGCGGTCACAATGGTCTCGTGGAGGTATTCTATCGCGAGGAACGACCGGGGGCGGACGAAGAGCCCTTCCTGGCCGAAGA
>CAYSMQ010000532.1:0-3152 GCA_964432035.1 uncultured Ardenticatenaceae bacterium | reverse complement strand
GGAACGCTTCGATCGCATTTGGCCCGTCATCATGCGGCGAGAGCGCCACCAGTTGCGGGTTGCGCGCCGCCAGAAAAGCGACGTGCTCCGCTATCTCTTCGTTACTTACGCCCTCGTAATGCAGTCCGCCCACGACGCCCACAACCGGTTCGTCGAAAAGCGCTTCGGCGCGGGCGACGATCGTTTCCAGCGTAGGATGCCCGCAACCAGTGATCAACACCAATCCTTTATCGGCAACGCTCACCGCCAACACCTGCTCATACGCCAGCGGTTCCCACAACCAGAAGGGGAACGGCTGCACGAAAGGCATGCGGCCCAACGTCGCCACGCCCGGCGCGATTACCTGCGGCTCTTCCGCCATATGTGACTCTACACCTGCAAAGGCCAACGCCGACGGCAGGTAAGCCGCCTCCACGTCCAGTATCGATTGCCCGCTGGCCGTGTAGAAGTCCGTCGAACGCCATTGCAGACCGCCGACGTGGTCCGGATGGTTGTGTGAAATGAACAGCAAGTCCACTTCGTCTGGCACAATGCCCGCCTGCTCCATATTGGTCACCATCGGCGCTGGCGAGGCGTGATTGGGGTTGTGACCCAGGTCCATTAGAATCGTCGTCTCATCTGTGCGCACCAGGTAAGAGACGCCGTGTCCCCACAGGTAGCCCGAATCGCCGGCTGCCTCTTCGTAGAGCGGCAAGATGGTTAACGATTCTGTGCTTGCAAGTTGACTCAGCGCCGCCGACCGTTCTGGTGTGTCCGCCTGCGCCACTTGCAGAGCAGCCATGCCCAGGCGCACCAATACAACGGCGGCGGCGATGAGGACGATCACCAGCAATACTGTTCCTAATCTCAAGACAATGCTTTTCATGGCCACGCTTCCTCCTTCTGGCGTTGACTCATTCCTTAATCGAGATTCTCTTCCGTTATCTGGCGCTGTACGGAGATGAGCGGCACGCCCAGGTCGCGAACGCGTCTGAGCAGGCCATATAACGCCGCCTGATCGGGCACCGGTCCCACCAGCGCCGTTACGCCGTCCGCCAGATGGGTAATGACCATCCCCTCAAAGTCTCGCATGCGGTAGCTGTCTAAATGACCGGCGATGCGAATTTCGTAAACGACCGCTTCTGTGCTCTCCATGTTCTTGCTCCGCTGACCTGTTTTTGTCATGCGTCATTAGCTTATCCGCTCTGCGTCCTGTCTGCGCCTATCGTTCGATAGGTTTAGAGATAGGTTGCCTGCAAGTCAGGGTTGGGCCCATCGAAAGGGGAACCGCCTCAACTTGCGCGCAAGCCATCCTGCGGCAGAATTAGAACCATGGAGCGACTGGCGACCAAACTCTATCGGCCTCGACTGCGTCCCGGCGTGGTCGCTCGTCCCCGCTTGCTGCAAAGACTCGACGAGGGCGTGCACGATGGACGGCCCTTGACCCTCGTCTCCGCTCCCGCCGGCTACGGCAAAACCACCCTCATTGCCGCCTGGCTGCAACAAGATGGTCACTGGCAACCGCCTGTCCCCTCATCGCACATTGCCTGGCTGTCGCTCGAGGAGGACGACGACGAGCCGGCGCGTTTCTTTTCCTATCTGGTCGCTGCGCTGGAAGACACCGCAGTCGATCTGGGCGCGGTGGGACAGTCCCTACAAGGCGTGTCGCCCTTGCCCCCACTCGACGCGCTGATCACCACATTGCTCAATCAGATAAGCCAGGATAAAGACCGGCAGCCTCTTCTGCTGGTTCTCGACGATTATCACAAGATCGACTCCACTCCCATCCATGACGCGCTCCAGTTTTTGGTGGAGCACGCGTCCCCTCACCTGCACCTCGTGCTCATTACCCGCGAAGATCCACCGCTGACCCTGCCTCGCTGGCGCGTGCGTGACCAAATGACGGAGATTCGCGCCGGCGCTTTGCGCTTTACGGAGGAAGAAGCGAGCGCCTTCCTCAACCAGACCATGCACCTGCAGCTAACGGCTGAGAACGTTGCCGCGTTGGAGGAGCGCACCGAGGGCTGGATCGCCGGTTTGCAGTTGGCCGGTCTTGCCCTGCGTTCGCCGCCGGCAGGGCGCAAAGAGACAGACGCCGCCGGCTTTATCGCCGCCTTTAGCGGCAGCCATCACTACGTGATCGACTACCTGCTGGAGGAAGTGCTGCGCCAACAAGATGAGGAGATCCGCACCTTTTTGCAGCAGACGTGCGTGCTGGAGCGCTTGAATCCCTCGTTGTGTAACGCCCTCACCGGTCGAGAGGACAGCCGGGCCATCCTCGACCGGCTAGAGCGCGAAAACCTTTTCCTTATTCCCCTCGATCCCGGGCGCCATTGGTACCGCTACCATCACCTCCTCGCCGATTCACTACGCGCTCGAACCGACGCGTCGTTGCAAGCAGAGCATCACCGGCGCGCTTCCCACTGGTACGAGGCGCACGCCTCGCCGGCTGACGCCGTGCGCCACGCGCTGGCTACAGAAGACCTGCCCTTCGCCGCCGATGTCATAGAACGGGTGATCCAGACTGCAACGGCCTGGTCCCGTGGCGAGGTAGCGCGGCTGATCGGCTGGCTCGACGCGCTGCCCGATCCGCTTCTACGCGAGCGACCGGCGCTGAGCCTTCACGCCTCCCGCGCCCTCTACCTGGCGGGTCAGATGGATCGTTCGCAGCAGTTGCTGCAGCAGGCCCAGCAGTCGCTGCGCGACAGGCCCGCCAACATGGCCAACGCGGCCGGCGCCGACGCGCTGTTGGCGCTCGCCACAATATACCAGGCGGCCATTTCCGCCATGCATGGCCAACGACTCGCCGAGGCCATCGAGGCCACCGGTCGCCTGCTTGCCCAGCCTTCAGCCATAGACCAGCATACCGCCGCTCGCGCCGCCGACACGCTGGGCCTGGCCCACGAGCTGAGGGGCGAACTGCGCGAGGCAGAGAAAGCCTATCTGCAGGCTGCCCGGCTCGCCGGGTCGGCGGGCGTTCGCTACCTGGCGCTCAACGCCCGCTGCGAGGCAGCCATGGCCCAGATCGATCAGGGACAACTGACCCTTGCCGCCCAGACTTGTCGCGAGGCGCTGGATCTGGCAGCGGACGAAGAGATCGCGCCTGCCGGGCTGGCCTGGGCCATCTTAGGCGAGATCGCGCGCGAGCGGAACGAACTGCAAAAGGCCGAACA
>CAYSMQ010000531.1:0-3163 GCA_964432035.1 uncultured Ardenticatenaceae bacterium | reverse complement strand
TGCGTGGATCCTTGAGCAATGCACGCGCAATGGCCACCCGTTGCCGCTGCCCCCCGCTAAGCTTGACGCCTCTTTCGCCCACCTTCGTTTCGTAACCATCTGATAGGTCATGGAGGATGAACTCGTGCGCGTTTGCCGCGCGCGCGGCCGCTTCGATCTCTGCTTGTGTGGCGTCTAACTTGCCGTAGCGAATGTTGGCCTCTACCGTATCCGAAAATAAGATTGTTTCCTGGGGCACAAGGCCAATCTGATCTCTCAGGCTGTGCAGCTCAACCTCGCGTACATCATGACCGTCTACCAGAACGCGTCCCTCGACAGAATCATAGAAGCGTGGAATAAGGTTGACCAGCGTGCTCTTCCCGGCTCCACTGGGTCCCACCAGCGCGATCATCTGGCCCGGCTCGGCCCGGAATGAAACGTCTCGCAGCACGGGCACATCCGCACTGTATTCGAAAAACACACTCTCAAAAATAACTTCGCCTTCAACCGCCGGGAGTCGTGGCGCGCCGGGGCGCGTCTCGATGTCCGCTTCACTATCTAAAAGGCCAAACAGCCTTTCCGCGGCGCCCAACGCAGATTGAAACTGGGCATAGAGACCGGCCAGTGAAGCAATAGGGCTGGCCACCATCATCGTATATACCAGATAGGCTACGAGGCCGCCGGCCGTCAACCGCCCTTGTATCACTTCATAACTGCCGAACCACAGGGTCACCGTTATCGAGGTGAAGGCCAGGAAGCCAATAAATGGGCCAAGCACGGAACTGATGCGCGCGCGCTCCATGGCTGCCTCAAACGTATCGTTGACCCGCTGCGAAAAGCGCTGGATCTCATACGCCTCGCGCGCAAACGATTTGACGATGCGCACGCCGCCCGTCGTTTCTTCCAGAATGCTGGCGGCCTCTGCCAGGCGGTCCTGGACTTTAACCGACGCGGCGCGGATGCGACGACCAAGCGTGACCATGACCATGGTGATCAGCGGAATTCCAACCAGAATCACCAGCGTCAGGCGCCAGTTGAGGAAGAATAGCAGGATTGCAGCGCCGATTAGCGTCAACACCTGTCGCAGCAAGGCCACGAGATTGCTCGTAATCGCCGATTGTAGCAAGCTGACGTCATTGGTCAGCCGTGAGACAATCTCTCCCGTGCGCCGGTCCGCGAAAAACTTGAGCGAAAGCGTCTGCAAATGACTGAAAACTTCAATGCGGATGTCGGCGATGGCCCGTTCGCCGACGTAGGCCAGCGATAGCCGGTGCGCGAAACTGAAGACGGCCTGCACGACAAATACCGCTAGCAAGCCGATGGCTAGCAGGTTCAGACGTTGCATATTTCCGTCGATCAGCACTACGTCCACAAGGTTACGTATAACAAGCGGCAGGATCAGCCCCAGTATTACGCTAAAGAGAAGGGCGATGATAGAGACGGTCATCCAGCGGCGGTATGGTCCCACGTAGCCCAGGATGCGCCGGTATAGGCCTAGATTTTGGCGGTTTATTGGTAGGGCGCCTGGCTCCGGGTCGGCTTCGTGCTTGCGCCCAATGCGTCGTACTCGAAAAGCCATGTTCATGATTGTAGCAGAGCCCCACACGACTTGCATGCGACCTGCTGACAACTCCTAATTTTGATCGTCCGCCCACTGTAGCCGCTGCAAGAGCCGGCGTTCTTCATCGTCTCGCAATGCACCTCCATCGTTCTGATGGTGGCGAATCAGCCGGACGGTGGTCGGGTGGCTGCCGGCCTCGCGCGCCATTTGCGCGCCCCATTCGGCGTGCCGGCAGCGAATGACAAAGGGCCGACGCCAGGCGCCATTGCCGCCTTCAGCCCATTCTTGCATGCGCCGGGGGAAGAAGCGGTCGCCAAGCGAACCGGCAACGCGATCCCAAAGCGTGGGCGGTAGGCGGCTCTTCCCTATGTCGTGCAGCAAAGCCGCTGCCAGCAAGTGTGGGTCCGTTTCCCCCGCCGCTTGCAACGTCTGCAGCACACGGAAGCTATGCACACGGTCTACGGCGGCATGCTGGTGAAAGAGGGCCACTTCCGCCGGGCTTAGGACGGCTTCAATCTCGATCCACGCTTCTGCCGCCAATCTTCGCGTAGCCAATGCGCGCACAAATCGCTCTGTGCGGTAAATTATGCCCATGTACGGCGTTGCTAACTCCCGACTAGCAGAGGGAGGCCGACGCGGAAAACGGGATCCAGGAACCAGCCCAAGACATCCAGACCGATGCGCGGCAGGATGAATATGACGACCAGCAAGATGACGGTTCCATACTGGCGCAACGGCGTCAGACGATAGGCCATTTCGGGCGGTAAGACGCCCATGAGAATAGTGAAACCATCCAACGGTGGGATGGGCATCAGATTAAAGGCCAGGAGCACCAGATTGATCCAAACGCCGATTTCCAGAAATTGGTACAAGCTCGGCAACTGCAGAGGGCCGATTGCTGGCCCCATGGCAAAAGGGTCAGCAAGTCCCAGGCGAATGGGAATTGCCCAAATAAGAGCCATCATTAAGTTGGCTGCCGGGCCGGCAAGCGCCACCAGGGCATAAGACGTGCGCGGATTGCCACGCAAATTATTGGGGTTTACCGGTGTCGTGGCCCATCCAAAGCCCACGAGCACTAGCATCAGCATGCCAAAGACGTCAAGATGAACGAAAGGGTTAAGGGTAATACGCCCGTAGGATCGGGGAGTGTAATCGCCGAGGCGATCGGCGACGATGGCGTGGGCGAATTCGTGATAGGCAAACGCCAGCGTAGCTGTGATGATAAAGGCGATGAAGCCCGCCACACCTAAATTGAAAAAGAGCATGAATGTCTCCTAAACTGCGTTAACAGTGTGATTATAGCCGTTAGCGCTCAAAATGCCGATTACGCACGCTTGAGGCCATTTACGGGACGCCTCGCATAATGTGCCGCTCGTCCGTGTGTGCTGCTATAATCAGGCGCTGTTATGTCCTGTAATGTAAAAATCGACGATGTCGTGCAACTGAGAAAAAAGCATCCTTGCGGCAGTGACGAATGGCGCGTTGTTCGTGTGGGTCTGGATATCGGACTCATCTGCCAGGGCTGTGGACGGCGTGTTCTACTGCCTCGCAGCACGTTTAACAAGCGCTGCAAAAGGATAGTTCGCCACGCGAGTGACGCTTGATGTTAGCGTCCATCGTCGA